>CAYNWI010000025.1:0-7152 GCA_964400825.1 uncultured Anaerolineae bacterium
GAAGGGCGAAAAGCTCGGCGGCGCATTGAGGAGGCCCTCTGGCATCTAAGCCAGATTTACCCCCTCCCACAACCTGAGTTCCGCGAACTCACCGAAGAAGACTGGGCCAACGCCTGGAAGAAGCACTATCACGTCCTGCGGATCGGCCAGCGCATCGTGATCAAGCCCCCGTGGCTGGAGTATAGGCCCCGGCCCAATGATATAGTCGTCGTCCTGGATCCGGGCATGGCCTTCGGCACGGGCCTGCACCCCACCACCCGGATGTGCCTGCGGGCTCTGGAGGAGCACCTGGAGCCGGGAGCTAAGGTGCTAGACCTGGGCACAGGCTCAGGGATTCTGGCTATCGCCGCGGCCAAGCTTGGAGCAGGTTCCGTCCTGGCCGTGGACAACGATCCGCTGGCCGTAAAAGCGGCCCGAGCTAACGTGCGGGCCAACGGAGTGCAAAACCTGGTCACTGTCGAGCACGGCTCGTTGGACAAGGCCACGGAGGAGTTTGATCTGGTGCTCGTCAACATCCTGGCCGGGGTGATCATTGAGCTTGCCGGCCAGGGGTTGGTGGATCGAGCTCGACCGACTGGCCTGCTGATCGCGGCAGGCATCATCGAAGAACAAGAAGCGGAAGTAACGGCAGCTTTGAGAGGGCATGGATTGGAGATTGTCGAACGACGACAGGAGAAGGATTGGGTGTTAGTTGGAGGTCGGAAGTTAGAGGTTGGAGGTTGATCTTCTAACTTCCGACTTCCAAAGGAGAATCCAGGTTATGCACCGCTTTTTCATATCGCCCGACCAGTTTGAGGGTGACAAAGTCACGATCACCGGGCCGGCAGTGCACCACATCCAAACCGTCTTGCGCCTGGACCCTGGCGACTACATAGTTGTCCTGGACAACTCTGGCTGGGAGCGGGAGGTCGAAATCGTCGAGGTAGGCCGCGAACAGGTGGTTGGCAGGGTACTAAGCAAGACTCTCGTCGCCAGCGAGCCTCGCACCAAGCTCTCTCTCTATCAGAGTGTACTCAAGAGCAGCCACTTTGAGCTAGTTCTGCAAAAAGGCACCGAACTGGGCATCGTGGAATTCGTGCCCCTCATCAGCCAACGCTGCGTCATCGCCGGCCTGGATGACGTGAGTAAGAAGACGAGCCGCTGGCAACGCATCGTTCAGGAAGCAGCAGAGCAAAGCAGGCGGGGTAGACTTCCCCACCTCCAATCGGCCATGCTCTTCTCCCAGGCCTGCGAACGGGCGAAGCGGACAGGAGGGCTCTCGTTGATGCCCTGGGAAGAAGAGAAGAGGGTCGACTTGAAGCTGGTGTTTGGGAAGGGGGAAAAGCAGGCGAAGGGGAAGAAGGCCCTGTCATTTCCCTCCAGGCCCTTTTCTATTAGCCTCTTCATCGGCCCTGAGGGGGGCTTCACTTTCGAAGAAGTGACATTGGCTCAACGGTACGGCATCGTCACCATCACTCTGGGCCCCCGTATCCTGCGGGCCGAGACGGCTGGCCTGGTGGCTGCGGCGGCTATCCTGTACGAACTGGGGGATTTGAGCTAGGAGGTAATATATCCATGAAGCTGATCCAGGCCATCGTTCACAACGACGACTCTGATGTAGTAATCAATGCCCTGTTAGCCCAGGGTTTCAGAGCCACGCGCATGGGAAGCACCGGCGGTTTCCTGCGAGAGGGTAACACGACTATTGTGAGTGGCGTCGAGGAAGGACAAGTTGATGAGGCGCTCAAGATCATCAAGCAGCACGTCCGGTCGCGCCTGCATAGACGATGGCCGCAGGCGAAAGAGGTAGAGGTCAGCGGGGCCACCGTCTTCGTGATTAATGTGGAGAGGCTAGAGAGAGTGTAGAGCAGAGGGACCGTTTCACTCGTCAGCTAGCCGCCCCCCGCAGCAGAGCTGGCTCTCATGCCCGCGATTTAGGCCTGCGATATCCGGCGGTCCTTCGCCCCTTCGACAGGACTCAGGGCAGGCTACACTCAGGACAGGCGTGGGAGCGTTCGCCTGAGCTCACGCCAAGGGCCGCCTTTGCTTTCCTGAGGGACAAATCTGTGCGATTTTGAGCAGCCCAGCCACAGGTTTCCTGTGGCCTTTTTGTTTGACCTCTCCAGAGGAGAGCGACAGGTGGGAAGCCAGCAGGGCAGACGGCTGAAATGGAAAAAACCGGTGCTGGCGTCCTCCGGATTCGTGCTCTTCGTCCTCGCCCTGGGACTGATGAAGGAGGGGGCCGGAGGGCTGGCGCCGCTTCTGCGGGGTCGTCTAGAAATCACCAACGCCGCCGACAGCATGGGATTCGGCTGGCTGATGGCCTATCTGGTGCTGAGCGGGTCGCCAGTGGCGGCGGCAGCGGTGGCCCTGTTGAGTGCCGATGCGCTGTCGCCCCTCCAAGTGTTCACTGCTGTGGTTCGTCACGGCTTGGTGCTGGACGAGATCGTGGCCGAGGCCCGGGAGGGCCAGTATGACCTGCTGGTGACCGGGGCTCACATCACCCCCGGCCTGAACGCGCGCCTGGTGGACGACTTGAGCGCCGACATCTTATTGGCGGCCAACTGCCCGGTGCTGATAGTCCAACAAGGACAATGACCCCTCGATCCAGGAGAAAGGATACCCGTGACTTTTGCACAACTGTTCTTGATCATCGTCGTGGCGGTTCCCCTAATCTTCGTCAGTCGCAATCGTTTGCGAATGGATCTGGCGGCCCTGCTGATCGCCCTGATTCTGGGCCTTGGACAGTTCTTGGGATTGGGGGTGTTAGGCCCTGAGCACACCCCTCAGGCGGCCATCAAAGCGATCTCCGGCCTGAGTGAGCCGGCGGTCTTGACGCTGCTCAGCCTGTTCATCATCACGCGGTCGCTAGACAAATCCGGCGTCACACGTTGGATCGCGCGCCGTCTCATTGATCTTGGCGGCCGATCGGAGCGGCGGTTGATCGTGCTATACGCCACCAGCACGGCTCTCCTGTCGTTGTTCATGAACAACCTGGCGGCAGGCGCACTGCTGCTGCCCAGTGCCATGGAAACCTGCCGCCGCACCGGTATCAAGCCCAGCAAGTTGTTGATTCCGGTAGCCTACGGCAGCTTGCTGGGCGGGAGCGCGACTTATTTCGCCACTGCCAATATCATCGTCAGCAATCTGCTGGCCTCAGCGCATCCGCCCCAGACGATGTTGCACGTCTTGAACTTCACGCCCACCGGCGGTCTGATCGCCCTCGCCGGGATCGCCTTTTTAGGATTGTTCGGTCCTCGCCTGTTGCCCAATCGGCTGCCCGCGCCCGAGCTGATGATGGCCCGCTACACCGGCAGCGATCTGGAAGATTACTACCAGCTCAACGAGCGATTGTGGGAAGCTGTGGTGCTGCCCGATTCGCCTTTGGCCCATAAGTCGCTGGCCGAAAGTCGCCTTGGCGAGCAACTGGGGCTGGCCGTCGCCGGTGTATGGCACGGTCGGCAGGCAATCTTTTCGCCATTACCCGACCAGGTTATCCAGCCGGGCGATATTCTGCTGATCGTCGGTCGAGAAGAGCGCGTGCAGCAGTTGACCGGGCTGGGCTTGAAGATCGGCCGTGATAACACCAACGACCACATCAGTGCGCGCGGTGTCTCATTCATCGAAGCGATGCCTGCACCGCATTCGCAAGCCTTAGGCCGCACGTTGCGCGAACTGGAGTTTCGCACCAAATACGACTTTACTGTGCTGGCACTGTATCGCAACAGGCGTAGCTATCGCACTGATGTCGGCGACTTCAAGCTGACGCTGGGCGATTCCCTGTTGATGATCGGCCCGCGCAACAAGTTGAAGCGTCTGTACAGCAATCCGGATTTCATCGTACTGGAGCCTGACCCAGGCGATCAACCTGTGCAGCGACTGCCAGCCGGTCTGTCGGTGGGCGTGATCGCCGCCGGAATCATGGCCTCCATTCTGGGCCTGCCGGTGCATTTTTCGATGCTGGCCGGCGCGCTGCTGCTGTTGATCACCGGAATGTTGGGCATGGAGGAAGCTTATCAGGCGGTCGAATGGCAGGCCATCTTTCTGATCGCCGGGATGTACTCAGTGAGTCTGGCCATGGTCAATACCGGGCTGGCCAAATGGATCGGCGAGGTCATGGTGGCCATCGTGACCCCGCTGGGGCCGTTGGGGTTGGCCGCGGGGGCCTATCTCTTAACGGCGGCATTGACGCAGGTGATGGGCGGGCAGGTCACGGCGTTAGTGACCGGGCCGATCACCATCAGCGCGGCGATCAGCCTGCACACCAGCCCGCAGGCGGTGGCCGTAGCCACGGCCATCGGCTGCTCAGCGTCTTTCTTCACCCCGATTGCCCACCCGGTCAACATCCTGATGATCGCGCCGGCGAATTACGAGTTTGAGGACTTCTTCCACATGGGCTGGCGCCTGACGATCGTGTGCTTTGTCATGCTGCTCGTCGGCCTGATCGTCTTCTGGAGACTATAAGGCTTGGTGTAAGACAATCTCCTCAAAGCTCTGGCCGAAAGCCGGCTGGGCGCAGCCCTGGGCTGGGCATTTCCCCTTACACTTTGGCGATGATAGAGGGTTTCTGCTTGAAGCGCACCGGACATCCGTTCAGGCGATGAGATGCTGACTAAGGTGGAACAACCCCACACCCACGATGTGTCGGATGAGGAATTGATTCGCCTGTGCCAGGAGCGGCTGCCGGGCGACCCTCGCTCTTTCCATGCCCTGGTGGCGCGCTATCGTGACCAGGTGATCAACACGGCCTATCGTTTTCTGGGCGATCTCCACGACGCTGAAGACGTGGCCCAGGAGGTGTTTCTCAAGGCCTACCGTGGCCTGCCTGACTTCCGGGCCACGTCCTCTTTCTCCACCTGGTTGTACCGCATCACAGTTAACACGTGCAGGAACGAACTGCGCCGCCGTAGCCGCAGGCCCTCCCTCCTCGAACCAGATTTGGAAGGTCTGGGCATCCCCCTGCCGACAACCCCATCGGTGGAACAGGTTATCATTGTCCACGAGCAACGAGACGCCATTCAGGACACGCTGGACCGGCTGAACGAGACCGACCGCGAAGCGCTGACCCTGCGCGACGTCCAGGGCCTCAGTTACCGAGAGATAGCCGAGGTGTTGGAAATTGACCTCAGCGCGGCCAAGATGCGTGTGCGACGAGCCCGGCTGGCCTTTCAAGAGCTTTACAGGCAAGAGTAGGAACGCCCCCCAGATCTACCAGTTTCCCAATCTACCAATTTACCAGTCTCCCAATCTATTACCCGATGTGACCTTTCGCCGTTTTTGGTGTCTAAAGTAGTGATGATTTGTCAAGGATTTCCGCTCGATGACTTCGTTGATGGCTTGCTCGACGTCGAGAGCCAGGCTGCCGTCGTCGCTCACCTGAGGGAATGTCCCGCGTGTGCGACCCTCGTCGAAACGCTGGGCGAGACACGGGACCTCTTGCGGCGAGCGCAGCCCATCGCGGCCTCGCCGCAGTTCGAGCGCCGGCTGGAGACGCGCCTTCGCCGGGAGGATCTAGGGCGAGATGGGTTGAAGCTGCTGGCACTCGGGCTGGCAGCCGTGGCTGCGCTCCTGCGGCTGCTCCTGGCCCGGCGTGGGGGTGGGGGAACGTCTGCTGCTTCCACCTGAAAGCCAGAGGAATGTATGACGCCACTCCACGTGGTGCACGTCCCTGTTTTTGCATGGTGAAGGAGAATCCTATGCCTGGGAACCCACAAACCTGGTCGGAGATCATCACCGGTGCACTAACCGAGATATTTCACCGGGTGGCGGCCTTCCTGCCGAACCTGGTCGGCGCGCTGATCGTGCTGTTGATCGGTTGGCTGCTGGCCTGGTTGGCCCAACGGGTGGCCAGACGGGTGCTGGCCCGGTTGGGTTTCGACCGTCTGGCCGAGCGGGCGGGCGTTACCGATGTGCTCACCCGCGCCGGCATCACAAGGCTCGCGTCTCACCTGGTGGGACGAGCCATCTACTGGCTGCTGCTGTTGACCTTCTTGATGGTTGCCGTCGAGAGCCTGGGACTGGCGACCGCTGCCGCAGCCTTGCAAGCACTCGTCGCCTACCTGCCTCGCGTGCTGGGGGCCGCCATCGTACTCGTCGGCGGCGCGATCATCGGCCAGTTTCTTGGCAAGGGAACTCAGGCGTTGGCGGCGGGCAGCGGCGTCGAGTTTCACGCCGCGCTGGGGCGGGCTGTGCAGTACATCGTCCTGGCCATGGCGGCCATCCTGGCCGTGGACCAGTTGGGACTGAACACGACGTTGCTCAACAACGTGTTGGGCAACCTGCTGACCGTGGCCGGCGCGGCACTGGCGTTGGCCTTCGCCCTGGGCAGCCGCGAGGCGGTGCGCAACCTGCTGGCCGGCTTCTACGCCAAGGATTTGTTTGAGATTGGGCAAACAGTGGAGGTGGACGGGTACAGGGGTACGCTGGAGGCCATCGGCCCGCTGAAGGCGGTCATTGCTGCCGCAGAGGGCCGCGTCACCGTGCCCAATTCGGTTCTGATGGACAGATGTGTAACAACAACTGGCTAGCCTATCACCTATCGAGCCCTGAAAGGAGCAGGCATGGAAGAATGGATAGAAAGAGAACAGGTGGAGGAGGGCAAAGTTGATCTCAACACGGCCACCGCTGCTGACCTGGAGGCTCTGCCGGGCATCGGTCCCACCTATGCCCGAAGGATCATCGAGTACCGCCAACAAAAGGGGCCCTTCACGGACATTAGTCAGATCAAAGAGGTGCAAGGCATCGGGCAGACCCTCTACGCTCGAATAAACGACAGGCTCACCGTGGGTGAGGAAGTCTCAGAGCCAGTACCCACCGAGGAGGTTGAGCCGAGCGGGAAGGAGGTCGAGCTGCCCGAGGAGGAGATCGCGCCCGAGATCAGAGCGGCTAAGCCGCCTTTTGCCATCAGGAGAGTGTGGTGGGAGCTGGCCAAGGCGCTGTTGATCATCGTCCTCAGCACCCTGCTGGGGGTAGCCATCTCCCTGGGCGTGATCTATTCCTACAATGGCACCCTCGATTTCTCCAGACAGCGGGACGTGGTTGCCCTGAAAGCCCAAGCGGGAGAATTACAGAGGGCCAACGAGAGCTTGCAGTCGGACCTGGAGGCCGTCACCGGGCGAGTGGGGGATCTGGAAGAGAAGACCAAAGGACTTGAGGACCTCAAAAAGGATGTGG
>CAYNWI010000025.1:7252-14765 GCA_964400825.1 uncultured Anaerolineae bacterium
AATCAAGTTCATCCTGGTGCTGGCCATCATCGCTGCCCTGGGAGTAGGCATCTACTTGGGTGGCTATTATGCCTACTGGGGGATCGTGTCGCCCATCGCCAGCAACACCAATGCCATCAACCTGCTCCAGGATGACCTGGAGACGGTCAGGAGTGAGCTAGGCCAGGAGCTAGCGGCCCAAAACGAGAAGATCGCCCAGCTCTCGACGCAACTGGCCGACTATGAGGAGCGAATAGCCGGGCTGAAGGATGAGCTGACTGCCGGGGACGCTCGAATAGCGGAATTGGAGAAGGCGTTGGTTGATGGAGGCCAACGGATAGCTGACCTGGAGAGCGAGTTGACCTCACAGGACGAGAGGGTGGCCGACTACGAAGAGGGAATGATGGGGCTGAAGGATGAGATGGACGCCCAGGCCACTCGAATAGCGGGGTTGGAAGAGTCGCTGGCTGACAGAGACCAGCGGATAGCTGACCTGGAGAAAGGGTTGAGCTCGCAGAACGAGGGAGTGGCCGAGTTGGGTGCCAGACTGACCGAACTGAAGGCCGAAGCAGTGGCGCCGGAGGAGGAGATAGCCCGGCTCAATGTTCAGGCCCTGCTCTTGAAGGCCTCCCAAGAGGCTATCAAAGCCAGCATCCGCTTGATTCAGAATAATCCAGGTGCGGCCAAAGAGGAGTTAGGGCTAGTAGGGGCCAGTCTGAGCACCGCCTTTGAATTAGGCGACGAGGAAGCCCAGGCTGCCATCTCTGAACTCCAGGATCGCCTGGCCGACGTGATGAGGGACATTGACGAGAACCCCTTTGCCGCCACCGAGGAACTGGAGATCCTCTGGCGGGGCATAGATGCCCTCATCGGCCCCAGTGACTAAGGAAGCTTCCCTCTTGGCTGTCGCTCTGGGACAGTGGGGGGAGAGATGATCAATGAGTGAACGAGACTTCTTGAGCGAGATCCGCTTCAGTCGTGGACTGGGCCTGGGGCGAGCAATCGCTCTCAGTGTGGGAGTGATGCTCATCCTGTCAATCTTCGTGTTGACGGGTGAAGCCGTAGCAGCCGCCGGACCTGTGGTGCCATTGGCTTATCTGCTGGCTGCTTTGCTGCTGCTGGCCAACCTCCTGGGCTACGTCGAGTTAGCCGTGACTGTTCCCCGCCCCGGCGGGGCCTACACCCTGATCCACGAAGCCCAGGGCGGGTGGCTGGCCTTCCTCACCGGCTGGGCGCTCATTCTGTCCGGCCTGGGACTCTGTGCCCTTCTAGCTCAGGGATTCGCCGTTCAGGTGACCACTTTGCTGAACGATCACCTCGGGCTGGCACTCCCTATCTGGCCATGGGCGGCAGGTCTCGTGATTCTCCTGGCGGTCAACAACGCTCTGGGCACGCAGGAGAGCCAACGCGGGCTGGTCACCATTCTCCTGATTGTCGTACTGCTGGGGTTCACCCTGTTGGCTGCACCGCACATCAATCTCGCCCACTACGTAGTTGTCCATCCGAACTGGGGGCAGGCGCTGACCCTGTTGATGGTCTCCTTCGTGGGACTGGAGATCACGGCCAGCCTTTTGGGCGAGATGCGCCAGCGGACGACCAGCGCTCCCCGCGCTCTACTGCTGGCGCCGGTGCTGGCTGCCGGGCTCGGAGCGGCCATCTTCGCCATAGCCGTAGGCGTGGCGGGATCCGAGGCCCTGGCCGATTCCGGAATTCCCTTGGCCCTGCTGGGAGCCAGCGTAGCGGGAGGGGCCGGGCGGCCGTTCATTCTGGTCTTGGGCGCTCTGGCCCTGGCCCTGGCTCTGAACAGCGCCTTGATGCTGGTGGTGCGCAAGGTCTACGTGATGAGCAAACACGGCTACTGGCCGGCCGTCCTGTGGCGGATTCAACCACGCTTTGGAACGCCGGCTTTGCTCATTGCTCTCGTGGCCCTGCTGGTGTTGCCACTGGCCTTGCTACCTGTTGGCTTCCTGGGTCGGCTGGCTGGTCTGCTCTATCTGCTAGTTTTGATGGGCGTCAACCTGGCCCTCTTCCGCCGACCGAAGCCAGCGTCCTCCGCCTTCGCCTTGCCCTTCCATCCCTGGGTGCCGGGCCTGACCCTGGCCGTGGACGTACTCATCTGTCTACTGTGGGGGCCGGCCTATCTGGTCTGGGCAGCCGGCTGCCTGGGAGCGGGGACTCTCATCTACCTGCTATACGCGCGAGGCCATCATATCCAGGCCCAGGAGGGAGTCACCGTCTTCAGACCGCCACCTGAAGAACGAGCTGAGGTGGGCTACCGCGTGTTGGTGCCTATTGCCAACCCGGCCACGGCTGGCACGCTGTTGCACCTGGCGGGTGTGTTGGCTCGCCAACGGGCAGGCGAAGTGCTGGCCTTGCAGGTCGTGGACGTGCCCGACCAGGTGCCTTTGGAAGAAGGCCGTCACCGGGCGGAAGCCAATCGGGCGCTGCTAGAGCGGGCCATGACCCAGGCAAGAGAAGAGGACTTTGCTGTCCAAACCATGACCCGTGTGACCCACAGCGTGGCCCAGGGCATCCTGGACACCGCCCGCGAGGAGAAAGTAGACCTGATCCTGCTGGGCTGGCGGGGCTACACCCGCTCCTTTGGTGCTTCAATGGGGCCGGTCATTGATGCTGTCATCCGCGATGCGCCGTGCGACGTCACGGTGGTTAAAGGACGTGAGTGGGAGCAGGTAAGCAAAATCCTGGTGCCCACGGCTGGCGGCCCGCACGCCCCCATCGCGGCGCAGTTGGCCATGCTGCTATCGGAGAGCTATGGCTCCCAGGTGACCGCCCTCTACGTGCAATTAGGACGAGCCACGCCTGAGCAGATGGAGGAAAACCAGCGACGCATTGCTGAGACGCTGGAGGGCCTGGAGTTCAGCCACCGGCCCGAGCAAAAGGTGGTCATCGCCGATAGCGTGGTGGAGGGCATCATCAGGGAGGCTGAGCAGTATGATCTGGTGCTGCTGGGTGCGTCGGAGGAAGGCCTGTTCGACCAGTTTGTTTTCGGCAGCATCCCCCAACAGATTGCGGCGCGCGTGCCCAAGACAGCAGTCATCGTCAGGCGCTATGGCGGGCCGGCCGAGTTCTGGACCCGCAAACTGTTGCGCGGCCTTGCTCGACTCTTCCCCAGGCTGAGCGTCGAGGAGCAATTGGATCTGCGCGAGGCAATGAGGAACGGCGCACAGCCGGGGGTCAACTACTTCGTGCTGATCGTCCTGTCGTGCATCATCGCCACCGTGGGCTTGCTTCTGAATAGCGGGGCGGTGGTCATCGGGGCCATGCTGGTCGCTCCCCTGATGTCGCCCATCCTGGCCTTTTCGCTGGGGCTGGTGCTGGGCGATGTGCGGCTGATACGGCTTTCTATCGAGGCAGTGTTCAAGGGGGTGGCCCTGGCTATGCTCATCGCCGTTTTCATTGGCCTCCTCTCGCCTTTCAAGGAATTGACCGACGAGATTATGGCCCGCACCCAGCCCACCTTGCTCGATCTGGTCGTGGCCCTGGCCTCGGGGATGGCCGGGGCGTATGCCCTGGCCCACCAAGATGTGAGCGCCGCTCTGCCTGGGGTAGCCATCGCCGCCGCATTGATGCCTCCCCTGGGAGCAGTGGGCCTGGGACTATCACTGGGGGATGCGCAGGTAGCCGGCGGCGCTTTCCTGCTTTTCGTCACCAACATCGCCAGCATCAGCCTGGCCGGGGCGATCGTCTTCATGCTGGTGGGCCTTCGCCCTCAGACCTGGCAACCGGAGGCGCGACGGCAGATCCGGCGCGGGTTGATTGGCGTCATCATCATGCTGCTGGTGATTGCTATCCCCCTGGTCGTCATTATGGGGGGCATCATCAGAGAGACGGCGGAGCGACAGACCATTCAACAGGTGTTGGAGGCGCAGATCGCTTCCCAAGGGGGAGAACTGAGCGATTTCGAGTATCGGGCAGATAGGAGTGGCGTGAGCGTGGTCGCCACCATGCGTTCGGCTCACCCTCTCGACCAGGCAACGGTGGACGCCACAGCCACCGCGCTGAGTGGGCGACTGGGTCACCCGGTGACTCTGGAGGTGGTCGCCCTGCCAGCCATCCGCTCGGTGCCATTCCCGACGCCGTAGCTGACCAGCCCCCGATCGAGGTGCCCTGGAATGACTGCCTCCTGGCATGGGGATCAAACGCTGGCTGCTGCTTCTGGCCTGCGGTATCGCACTTTTGAGCCTAGGCTTCATTGCCTGGGCTTCATTTTTTTACTTCGATAATCTACACTGATAGTCCTGGTGCTAGTGAAGCCGGCTTGCGTATGCAGGGGGAGTGTGTTAAAATGTATCTGCGTGTCTCGGCGCAGACGGGTGATGCTGACCCGGCCAGATTTCGATCAAGCCACACACAGTCCGTCTCGGAAATCCAACATGTGATGACACTGGTAAGAGGTTAACCTGATGACAGAACCTTTGGAAGCGCCCGTTGCCGTCTTTCTCACCATCATGGCCGTCATTTTGATCACGCCGCTGCTCTCGGAGCGCGTCCGTTTGCCGGGCATCGTGGGGCTGATTCTGGGGGGCATCCTGGTCGGTCCGCACGGTCTGGGCTTGCTGGCGACGGGCCACGTCATCGAGCTATTGTCCACGGTTGGCCTGATCTATCTGATGTTCAGCGCCGGGCTGGAAATTGACCTGCGTCAATTCAGCCGCGTGCGCAACAAGGCCCTGCTCTTTGGCATGTTTACCTTTATGTTTCCTCTATTATCTGGCATCGCGCTGGGACGCGGATTGGGATTGAACTGGCCCAGTGCGGTACTTCTGGGCTCTGTCTATGCCTCGCACACGCTGGTAGCCTTCCCCATTCTCAGTCGCCTGGGCATCGTCCGCAACGAAGCTGTCTCGGTGACCATCGGGGCCACGGTTTTTACTGACGTGGCTGCCCTGCTCGTGCTGGCGATTGTGGCCGGCACACAGGATGGTGATGCATCTGTCCTCTCCGTCGTCGGGTTGATCGCGCTGATGATCGGCTACGCGATGCTGATCCTCCTGGGATTGCCACGCGCAGGTAAGCTGTTCTTCCGTCGCTTCACCAGCAGAGCCATCGAGTTTCAATTCGTGCTCGTGGCTCTGTTCGTGGCCGCCTTGCTGGCCGAGCGAATCGGGATGCACGCCATCGTCGGCGCCTTCCTGGCTGGCCTGGCCATCAACTCGACCCTGCCAGCCCGGAGCGCCGTGATCGGTCAGGTGCTATTCCTGGGCGAATCGTTTTTCATCCCGATCTTCTTGATGTACATTGGCATGATCACCGACCCATTGGCCGTCCTGGTTAATATCCAGACGCTGCTAATCGGCGTTGGAATGACGATGGCCGTCTACGCGGCCAAGTTTGCAGCGGCCTGGGTAACCACTCGCATCTTCCATTACTCCCGCGATGAGCTGTTTACGATGTGGGGACTTTCACAGGCTCAGGCGGCGGCCACTCTGGCTGCGATCCTGGTCGGGGTGGAGATCAACCTGTTTCCCATGACGATTTTCAACGGCGCCATTCTGATGATTCTGTGCACCTGTATCACCTCCCCCTTGCTGGTGCAACGTTTCGGCTTACGCCTGCATCCATCTGAAGCACCCAGGGAGAAAAGGCCCCTTTTTGACAGAATCCTGGTGCCCATTGCCAATCCCAAGACCCAGGAACATTTGATCACCCTGGCAGACATCCTGAGCCGCATCTCCCAAGGCATATTATTGCCCCTCCACGTGGCGCAAGAGGTCAACAGGCGGGTTGTAGGACTGGAGCATCAGCAACAGTTGTTGGAAAGGGTGCCGGAAATCTTGAACGATCCCGAAACTCAGATTCAGCCAGTGCGTCGAGTGGATGCCTCTATCGCCAAGGGCATCTTGCATGCGGCGATTGAGAACGAAGCTTCTTTGATCGTCATGGGTTGGCGCGGCAAGCCGACGTTCCGCCAGAGCATCTTCGGCACGGTGTTGGACGAGGTGGTCTGGCATGCTACTGTACCGGTCATGGTGGGACGGCTGATCACCCCGATCAACGCCATGCGGCGGGTCGTGTTGGTCGTCCCCCCCAACAGCCTCGGCGCCGGTTTAGCTGGCAAGACGCTGGAGATCGTCACCACGGTTGCCCAGGCGATTAACGTGCCCCTGCTTGTTCTGGCCGCCCAACGTTACGTGGTCAATCTGCGTGACGGGTTGGACAAGCTGAAGCCCGAACAGCCTTACGAGGTCGTTCGTTTGGGAAGCAATGTGATCCAGGATGTGGCAGGTAGGGTCGGGGCAGAAGATCTCATGGTGGTCACGACCATGGGCTCACAAAGGCGCTTCCGCTCCAGTCTGGGCCACATTCCAGAACAGTTGGTGGCAGCGATATCGAGTTCAATCGTGATCATCCATTACCCATAACGTAGCTACTCACCTGCTCCCGCTGGACCCTAGTCCAGCGGCCTCGGCGGTCTATTGTGACCCTGGCCAAGGGTGTGTTTCACGGCTTTCGGCGTTGGCCGCCGTTGGAGCAGCGGACTAGGGTCCGCTGCGAGCATGAGGTGAGTAGATACCCCATAACGACGGAGAGGGAATCTAATGCACAAAGCAAGGGAACAGACAGGCCACAGCCCTTCGACTACGCTCAGGACAGGCCTGGTGCGGGAACTGGGGCTGACCGAGGCCCTGGCCATCGGCCTGGGTACCATGATCGGAGCGGGCATCTTCGTGCTCTCCGGCATCGCTGTGGAGCGAGCGGGGCCGGCGGCCGCTCTCTCGTACGTGACAGCCGGGCTCATCTGCCTGCCCATCGCCATGACCATCTCGGAATTGGCTACCGGGATGCCCAAAGCAGGCGGCAGCTATTACTTCATCTCGCGCGCTCTGGGCCCTTTGGCCGGCTCCATCGTCGGACCTGGCAACTGGCTGGGCCTGACCTTCGCTACTGGCTTCTATCTCATCGGCTTTGGCAAGTACGTCAGCTACTTTCTGCCGCTGCCTACCTGGGCCGCCGTTGTGGTGGCCGGGCTGTTTTTCATCTACCTCAATTACCGAGGGGCCAAGGTCTCAGGCCGGATTCAGAACGTCATCGTGGCCATCCTGGTGGCCATCCTGGCCCTCTTCGTGGTGCGAGGCATTTTCAACATGGATCCTGCCTTGCACAAACCCTTCTTCCCCTACGGATGGGAGGCAGCAGTGGCCACGGTAGGGCTGATCATCGTCTCCTTCACCGGCTTCGAGAAGGTGTCCACCATCGCCGAGGAGATCAAGAAACCAGGGCGCAATTTACCGCTGGCCATCGTGGGCTCGGTGATCATCGCTACCATCCTCTATGGGAGCATTCTCTTCGTGGCCACGGGCATCCTCCCCTACCAGGACATCGGGCGACTGGAAGCGCCCCTGGTGGAGGCGGCGAACCTGTTCATGAGCAGGGTAGGAATCGCAGGTATGTCCCTGGCGGCGCTGCTGGCCACTGCCTCCTCCGCCAACGCGGCCATAATGGCCTCCTCGCGTATCGGCTTCGCCATGGGCCGGGACGAGATCCTGCCCTCCTGGTTCAACGAGATCCATCC
>CAYNWI010000026.1:0-6001 GCA_964400825.1 uncultured Anaerolineae bacterium
TGGCTGCTTGGCCTGGACGCGGAGCAGATGGTCTGGGCGCTGGGCAACGCCGGAACGATGGCGGCTGGACTGTGGGAGTTCATCGCCGATGGAGCGATGAGCAAGCACCTCCACGCCGGGCGGGCGGCCTCCAGCGGCCTGCTGGCCGCCGACCTGGCCCGGCGAGGCTTCACCGGGGCGCGGCGCATCCTGGAGGGGGAGCGGGGCTTCTTCGCCGCCACCTCCTCAGATGCCCGGCCAGAGCTGGTCACCCAGGGCCTGATCCCAGGTATAGCCGACTACAAGATCAGCGGCGTCTCCATCAAGCCCTATCCCTCCTGCCGCCACACTCACCCGGCGATAGATGCCGCCCTGGCCCTGCACCAGGAGCATGTCCCTGTGCCTGACCAAATCGCCAGGATAGAGGTCGAGACTTACCAGGCCGCTTTAGACCTGATAGACAACCCCAATCCGACCCACTCTTACGCCGCCAAGTTCAGTCTCCAGTACTGCGTGGCCTGCGCCCTGGCCCGCGGCCGGGTGGGACTGGATGACTTCGGGTATGAGGTGCTGGGAGACGAGGCGGTGCGCGGGCTGATGGCCAGGATGAGCGTGGGGTTGAGCGAGGAGCTGGATGAGCGCTATCCCCAGGAGTGGCCGGCCAGGGTGCGAGTTGCGTTGGCCGATGGCCGCGAGCTCACCCGGCTCGTCAAGGTGCCCAGGGGCGACCCGGAGAATCCACTGACCCAGGCCGAGCTGGAGGAGAAGTTCAGATTGCTGATCACCGGAACAGGCTACGAGGAAATAGCCGATGCGCTTATCGAGGGAGTGAATCGGCTAGAACGGCTTGAAAGCGTGCGCCAGTTGTTAATACCACTGCGTCAGACTTTTTCGGGAGAAGAGCGATGAGCTATACATCTGAGATGCGTGAATCTATCAAGAAGGTGGAAGCTACACGGCCAGCCCGCCTGAGTGAGCATTTCCCCACGTTGGAGCCCGAGGAGAAGCAGCGCCTTCTGGAGGAGTTTCACCCCGATTATCGGGCGGATAGTTTCCGCGCGATAAAGGTCGGGCCTAACAAGGGGGAGAAGGCCATGAACAGGCTGGTGGACATCCTGGAAGGCCGCAGCCGCGTGACCCCGGGCCTGCTCGATTTGGAGCAGATTGATTACGACACCGATGTGCTGATCATCGGCGGAGGTGGGGCCGGGGGATCGGCGGCGCTTTTGGCCAGGGAGAACGGGGCCAGGATCCTCCTCGCTACCAAGCTCCGCTTCGGCGACTCCAACACCCTGATGGCCCAGGGAGGCATCCAGGCCGCCGACAAACCTAACGACTCGCCCGTCATCCACTACCTGGATGCCATAGGCGGCGGTGGTTTCACCAACGACCCCGACCTGGTCGAGGCCCTGGCGATGGAGGCCCCCATCGTCATCCAATGGCTGGAGGGATTGGGGGTGATGTTTGATAAGGAGCCCGACGGCACCATGGTCACCATACACTTTGGTGGCACCTCCCGCAAGCGGGCGCACTCGGCTGGTGATTATACTGGCGCCGCCATCATGCGCCCCCTGCGCGATGAGGTGCGCAGCTATCCCGAAGACATCGCCGTCCTGGAGTTCGCTCCGGCTATTGAGCTTCTCGTGGACGATAAGGGCCAGGTGGCGGGGGCTGTACTGGAGAACCTGGAGACGGGCGAGCACCTGGTGGTGAGGGCCAGGTCCACCATCATCGCCACCGGCGACAGCGGCCGTCTGCATTACCAGGGCTTCGCCACCACCAACCACTACGGGGCCACGGGAGATGGGCTGGTGCTGGCCTATCGAGCAGGAGCTAAGCTGTTGCATCCAGACACCTATCAGTATCACCCTACCGGCGCCGCCTACCCGGAGCAGATCGTAGGCCAGTTGGTGACGGCCAAGTTGCGTGGCCTGGGAGCTCAGGTGGTCAACGCCGATGGTGAGCAGTTCGTCTATCACCTGGAGACTCGCGACGCCGAGGCCGCAGCCCTCATCAGGGAATGTAGCCAGAGGGGAAGAGGGATAGAGACGCCTTCGGGCATGAGGGGCGTGTGGCTTGACTCGCCGATGATCAACATCATCCATGGCCCCGGCACCATTGAGAAGAGATTGCCGGCCATGGTGCGTCAGTTCAAGCGTTTCGATATTGACATTACCCAGGATCCTATTTTCGTCTATCCGACGCTGCACTTCCAAAATGGTGGCATAGCTATAGAGCCTGACGGTTCCGTTAAAGGGGTGCCGAACCTCTACGCGGCCGGGGCGGTCACCGGCGGCGTGCACGGGCGCAACCGCCTGGCAGGGAACTCGCTCCTCGAGATAGTCGTCTTCGGACGCCGAGCTGGCCGGGCCGCCGCCCTCCGAGCCAGGGAGGTTCAACTGGGCAGGCTGACCCTCGACCACGTTGCCAGGTTCAATCGCGCCCGCCAGATGGCCGGCCTGTCCCAGGAAACCCTCTCCCCGATGCTGCTGCCCGACTACACGCGGGCGGTCAGGTGAGTCCTTTCTACCAAGCGGTGAAAGTTTTTTTGACAAGGGAAAAGAAAAGGTGTATACTTTAGCGCGCTGGGTTCGAGGAGGAGGCCACTGTTTTTTAGAGGTGTGGGACACCGAGAAAGCTAGGCTTTTTAAGTTGTAGCTTGTGTTTGAGGTGTCCCTTATCGTATCTCAGGCAAAGCGGTTTGTTGGGGACTAAAACACGTCCAGGTTGCTTACCTGGATGCTGCTTAAATCAATAAAGGGAGGTTTGGAATGCTTACCAAAGAGGAACTTTTGGCCAAGGCGAAGAAGCCGGCCCAGGATGCGATGAAGCTTCACCCCTTTTACAAGGGGAAAGTTCAGGTCATGTCCAAGTGTGCTGTTCGTGACTTTAACGACTTCGCTATCTGGTACACCCCTGGCGTGGCTGCTCCCTGCCGGGCTATTCAGGCTGAGCCTGAGCTGGTCTATGAGCATACCAACAAGGCCAACTGCATCGCCGTGGTCTCCGATGGGACGCGGGTGCTCGGCCTGGGCGACATCGGCCCAGAGGCGGGGCTGCCGGTGATGGAGGGGAAGGCGCTGCTCTTCAAGTACCTGGGCGGGGTGGATGCGGTGCCCATCTGTCTGAAGACAAAGGACCCCGACGAGTTCATCCACACGGTGAAGCTGCTGGAGCCCTCCTTCGGCGGCATCAACCTGGAGGACATCTCCCAGCCCAAGTGCTTCAAGATCCTGGCCGCTCTGCGGGCGGAGATGAATATCCCCGTCTGGCACGACGACCAGCAGGGCACGGCCACGGTGCTCCTGGCGGGCCTCATCAACGCCCTCAAGATCGTGGGTAAGGAGATGGGCAAAATCAAGATCGCCATGGTCGGCGTGGGAGCGGCCAACGTGGCTACCTACCGCCTGCTCAAAGCCAGTGGGGTTGATCTGGGAGGGATCGTGGCCTGCGATAGCAAGGGCACTTTGCACCCTGGCCGCAGCGACATTGAGGAGCGGCAGGAGGAGTTCGTTGACAAGTGGCGGATCTGCCACGAGACCAACGCCGAGCGAATCGTGGGAGGCGTCGCCGAGGCCATGCGCGGAGCCGACTTGATGATCGCCTTCTCCAGGCCCGGCCCAGGCACCATCAAGCCGGAGTGGGTGGCGGGGATGGCCAAGGATTCCCTCGTCTTCCCCTGCGCTAACCCCATCCCTGAGATCTGGCCCTGGGAGGCCAAGGAAGCGGGGGCGAAGATCGTGGGCACCGGGCGCAGCGACTTCCCCAACCAGCTCAACAACTCTCTGGGCTTCCCCGGCATCTTCCGCGGCACCCTGGACGTGCGGGCCGAGACCATCACCGACGAGATGGCCCTCGCTGCTGCTCACGAGCTGGCCAACTGCGCCGAGGAGCGGGGCATTGACGAGGAGAACATCGCTCCTAACATGGACGAGTGGGAAGTCTTCCCGCGAGAAGCAGTGGCCACGGCCATGAAAGCCCAGGAGCAGGGCATTGCCAGGCTGTCGAAGACTCGCGAGCAGCTTTACGAGGAGGCTTCGGTCATCATCAGGCAGGCGCGAGAGGCGACCCAGTGCTTGATGAGGGAGGGCTTCATTGCCCCGGCGCCGGAGGACTAGGCTCATAAAACAACGGACAGCACCTCAATGACAAAGGAGAGTAACTTATGAGGGAGATAAACTGTCAGGAGATCATTGATACGGTGGCTCGTCTCTGCATTGAGTCGAACTACTACCTGGGCGAGGACGTGCTGGATGCCCTGCACGATGCTTGTGAGAAGGAGGTGTCGCCGGTAGGGCAAGCGGTGCTGGACCAGATCCTCCAGAATATTGAAATCTCCAAACAGGGGGAGCTGCCGCTGTGCCAGGATACCGGGGTCTTGGTTGCGTTCCTCGAGCTGGGGCAGGAGGTTCACATCGTGGGCGGCGATCTCTACGAGGCCATCAACGAGGGTGTGCGCCAGGGCTACAAAGAAGGTTACTTGCGCAAGTCGGTGGTGGAAAAGCCCTTCTCAGCACGAGTGAACACCAGGGACAACACCCCGGCGGTGATCCACACCGAGATCGTCCCGGGGGACAGGCTCAAGATCACCGTTTGCCCCAAGGGCGGCGGCAGCGAGAACATGAGCTATCTCAAGATGTTCTCGCCGGCAGCCGGCAGGCAAGGGATCATTGATTGGGTGGTCGAGTGTGTGGATAAGTCTGGTGCCAACCCCTGTCCGCCCATCATCGTGGGGGTAGGCATCGGCGGCACCGTTGACCAGACCATCCTCATCGCCAAGAAGTCACTGCTGCGCCCGGTGGGTCAGCCCCATCCCGACCCCGAAGTGGCCGCACTGGAGGCCGAGATACTGGAGCGGGTGAACAAGCTAGGCATCGGCCCGCAGGGCTTAGGCGGGAGAGTTACCGCCCTGGCCGTCCACGTCGAGACCTTCCCCTGTCACATCGCCAGCATGCCGGCGGCGATAAACATCCAATGCCACAGCGCGCGGCACAAGGAAGCAGTGCTGTAACTGGAGATTAGAGATTGGAGATTAGAGATTGGATATTGGAAGTTGGATGGCGAGCAACATCTAATATCCAATACCCAATATCCGACCAGGAGGTATATCAATGCCCAAGAAGATAACAACCCCTTTGACGGATGATGTGGTTGAGCAGTTGCACGCTGGCGACGATGTGCAGATCACGGGCACCATTTACGTGGGGCGCGATTCGGCCCACAAGCGGATGATCGCCGCCCTGGACGCGGGCGAGGAACTGCCCTTGGACCCCCAGGGGCAGATCATCTACTACATGGGTCCTTCGCCAGCCAGGCCGGGGCGGCCCATCGGTGCCGCCGGGCCGACGACGTCCTATCGTATGGATCCCTATGCCCCGCGCATGTTGGAGCAGGGGCTAAAAGGCATGATCGGCAAGGGCAATCGGGGCCCTGAGGTGCGAGAGGCGATGAAGAAGCACAAAGCGGTCTACTTCGCGGCCATCGGTGGGGCGGCGGCTCTCATTGCCGACAGCATCAAGGAGGCCGAGGTCATCGCCTATGAGGATTTGGGCGCCGAGGCCTTGCGCAAGCTGAGAGTAGAGGACTTCCCAGCCATCGTGGTCAACGATATGTACGGTGGGGATGCCTACGAGCAGGGGAAAGCGAAGTATCGGCTGGAGGACTAAGCGGCATGAGGATCAGGCTATCGGCGGAGGTGCTCAGGAACGACCTGGTGCGCAGGATTGAGGAGATCAGCGGCCAGGACCTCTTGGCTTGTTATCAGTGCGGCGCATGTTCGGCGGGCTGTCCGGTGGCCTTCGCCATGGACATGCTGCCCAGCCAGGTCATCCGCCTGGTGCAGTTGGGCCAGGTGGAGGAGGCGCTAGAGTCGGAGACCATCTGGTTCTGCGCCGCCTGCCAAACTTGTTACGCCCGCTGCCCCAAGGGAGTTGACCTCTCGCGTATCATGGAGGCCCTGCGGGAGATAGCGCTCCAACGAGGTGGCGATTACCTGGACATCAAGGCCATCCCTCCCGAAGAG
>CAYNWI010000026.1:6101-9285 GCA_964400825.1 uncultured Anaerolineae bacterium
CTCAGGTGTTGGTCAGTGCTCGGCGGGAAGGCGAACGACTGGCCGTAGCCTGCTCCACTTGCTACAACGTCCTCAAGCGCACCAACAAGGTTATCCGCGAGGACGAGGACAGCCGGGAGAAGCTCAACTTCTTCCTGGAGGCCGATTACGGCGGCGATTTGGAAGTCCTCGATTTATTGCAGATACTCCGCGACGAGGTCGGATTCGACAACATCAAAGAGGCGGTCAAGAAGCCTCTTTCGGGACTGAAGGTCGCTGCCTTCTATGGCTGCATGGTTCTCCGCCCCCCGGATGAGGTGGCTTACGACGATCCGGAGAATCCCCGCGCCCTGGATGATCTGATCACCGCGCTGGGGGCTGAAGCAGTGAACTACTCCCACAAGGGCGAGTGCTGCGGGGCCTACTTGGCGGTGAAGTCAGTTGACGTGACGGCGGAGATGAGTTTCACCATCCTGGATTCGGCGCAGCGGAGCGGGGCTGAGTTGGTGGTCACCAATTGCCCCCTCTGTCAGTTCAACCTGGACAGGATGCAGAAGGCGATGAGTAGCCGGCACTCCGGCTTCCGGCCTATCCCCATTCTGTATTTCACTCAGCTCTTGGGCATCGCCCTGGGGCTGGATAGCAAGGGCTTCGAGTTGGACAGGCACTACGTTGATCCGCGGCCAGCGTTAGCCGATTATCTGAATTGGCCGGTTTGAGCATGAGGATACGTTATCTCATCTGGGATGATTGGAACGTAGAGCACATTGCCGAACACGGCGTTACCCCAGAGGAAGTAGAGGAAGTCTGCTATTCCGAGCGGTGCTGGAACAGAAGAGGTCGAAGAAAGAGACGGTACGTGTTAGGACAAACAGAAGACGGACGTTATCTGAGCGTCATTTTGGGCCCAAGAGGGGGTGGCGCTTTTTACACCATCACTGCACGAGATATGGATGAAAAGGAACGACGTTTGTACCGCAGATGGAGAGGATGATTATGGCACGAAAAAGCGAGGAGATTAAGTCAAAGGTTCCAGAGTTCTCGTCTATTCGAGAAGAAGCGGCCTTTTGGGATACACACAGTTTAGCCGATTATTGGGATGAGTTCGAGGACGAGGAGCTTATTTCTGAACCTCAGGAGGATACCTGCCCCAAGTGTGGTGGTCGGATGAACATCGCTTACCTCGATGTTCGCCTCGCTGGTGGTAAAGCTATTCTGTATCGAGTCAAAGTTTACCGCTGCCCCACACCAGACTGTGGGACGACGACGCTTTCCAAAGAAGCGAAGGCAGAAATGGACGAGATAGCTGGAATGCTTCGCAAGGGGAAACTCGAAGGCCTGGAGTTGATGGCTGTAACAGCTTAGGAGAGAACCTATGGTTGAGGGATTAGAGATCCCGACACCTTTTGTCAGGCGGACGCTTATAATCGGCGCGGGCATCGCCGGGATGCAGGCCGCGCTGGACATAGCCAACTCAGGCTACGAGGTGGTGCTGGTGGACAAGCTCCCCTCCATCGGCGGGCGGATGCACCAGTTGTCGGAGACCTTCCCCACCCTGGACTGCGCCCAGTGCATCCTGACCCCGCGCACGGTGGAGGTGGGGCACCACGACAATATCAAGCTCCGGACGTACTCGGAGGTGGAGTCCATTGAGGGCAACATCGGGGATTTCCGGGTCCGCATCAGGCAGAAGCCGGCCTACGTGGACTGGGATGTTTGCACTGGCTGCGGACTGTGCCAGGAGAAGTGCCCCCAGCGAGTCGAATCGGAGTTTGAGCGCGGGATGGGCCAGCGCAAGGCCATCTACACTCTCTCACCCCAGGCGGTGCCCAACAAGCCCATCATTGACGCCGAAAACTGCATCTACTTCGTCAGGGGGCGGTGCCGCGCCTGCGAGAAGCTCTGCCCGGTGGGAGCGATTGACTTCGAGCAGGAAGAGCGCACCGTCGAGGAACGGGTGGGGGCAATCATCGTAGCCACGGGCTACGACCTCTACCCGACGGATGGCCTGGGCCAGTACGGCTACGGCAGGATACCGGACGTCATTGACGGGCTGGCTTTCGAGCGCTTGCTTTCGGCGTCGGGACCCACGGCCGGTCAGATAAAACGGCCTTCTGACGGCAAGGTCCCCAAAGAAGTGGTCTTCGTCCAGTGCGCGGGCTCTCGCGATCCAGAGCTGGGCGTGCCGTATTGTTCCAAAGTCTGCTGCATGTACACTGCCAAGCACGCCATGCTCTACAAACATCGCGTCCACGACGGCCAGGCCTACGTGTTCTACATTGACATCCGCGCGGCGGGCAAGGGCTACGAGGAGTTCGTGCGCCGGGCGATGGAGGAGGATCGGGTGCTTTACCTGCGGGGCAAGGTGTCCAGGATCTTCCAGGATGACGGCAAGGTCGTCGTCTGGGGGGCCGACACCTTGAGCGGGAAACCCGTGGAGGTGGCGGCTGATCTGGTCGTGCTGGCCACGGCCACAGTGCCCCAGGCTGGAGCCAGAGAATTGGGGCAGATGCTGGGCATAGAGACCGACGAGCTCGGGTTCTACGCCGAGGCCGACGGGAACATGAACCCTCTGGAGACCGTGCGGCCTGGCATCTTCCTGGCGGGGGCGGACTCGGGGCCCAAGGACATCCCCGAAACCGTGGCCCAGGGAAGCGGCGCCGCGGCCAAGGTGCTGTCGCTGTTCGCCAGATGGAGTTCGTCGTGAAGGAGGAATTCGGCCCTTACACCACGGTGTTGGTGGCCATCATCAACAACCAGCAGGATTTCACCATCGCCAGGGACGGGCACTGGTATCGCATACCCGCCGGGCGCGCTCCGACCAGGGCCATCAATGCCCCCGTCCTGGCCTTTTATCAGACCAGGGTCTTCGGGGAGGAGGCCTGGGGCATCAACTATTGGGCCGAGGCCATGGAATGGGAAATCGTCAAGCGCGTTGAGCTGTTGCCTCAGGAGGCTTCTCATCCCCGCGCTCGAGATGATTACTACAGAATCGAGCTTGGAGAACTCAAGCAGCTGCCTCATCCTATCGTGAGCAATAAGTGGCGGCGCATCACTTTCATCGTCACCACCTGGGAGCGCTTGATGCGGGCGCGGGAGGTGCAGGAGCTTCTCCACGGCGACATCTGGGAGGAACGGCTGTATCGGGCCTTGCGAAAGATGGGCATCGTGGCCGAGGGAAGGGTGAATTGGGAAGCGAGCACGG
>CAYNWI010000026.1:9385-14610 GCA_964400825.1 uncultured Anaerolineae bacterium
TTGCGAAAGATGGGCATCGTGGCCGAGGGAAGGGTGAATTGGGAAGCGAGCACGGGAGAGGCGTGGGATTGAACTTGCAGATTTGGGAGCGAACTGAATGAGAAGAATTGGCGTTTTCGTCTGCCACTGCGGCCTGAACATAGCCGACACGGTGGACGTGAAACGAGTCGCTGAGGAGATACGCGAGTATCCGGGTGTGGCCTACTCGGTGGACTACAAGTACATGTGTTCCGATCCTGGGCAGGACCTCATCAAAGAGGCCATCGCCGAGCACGATCTGGATGGGGTCATCGTCGCCGCTTGCTCACCGACCATGCACGAGGTCACTTTCCGCAAGACGACGGCCACGGCTGGGTTGAACCCCTATTTGTGCGAGATCGCCAACATTCGAGAGCAGTGCTCCTGGGTGCATCAATCGCGACCTGAGGAGGCGACCGCCAAAGCCATTGAGACCATCAAGACTATCGTTGAAAAAGTTCGCTACGACGAGTCCCTGGTGCCCTTGACCTTGTCTTTGGTCAAGAGAGCCCTGGTCATCGGCGGAGGCATCGCCGGCCTGCAAGCCGCGCTGGACATCGCCGAGGCCGGCTATCCCGTTATCCTGGTCGAAAAGGCATTGCACCTGGGCGGGCGCATGGGCCAGCTCTCCAGCACCTATCTCAACTTCGACACCGCGCCAGACCTGTTGGCCTCTACAATCGAGGCCGTGACCGGGCATCCTCATATCCAGGTCATTACCGAGGCCCAGGTAGAGGAAGTCGGCGGCTACGTCGGCAATTTCACGGTTAAGGTGCGTAGATTCGTAGATTCGGAAGTCGTAGACTCGTCCGAATCTACGACTTTACGAATCACGAATATACGAGTTTACGATGTTGGCGCCATCGTAGTCGCCACGGGCTACGACCTGTATCCCAAGGAGAACCTGGGCCAGTACGGCGGTGGCCAATACCCCGACGTCGTTGACGGCTTGCAGTTCGAGCAGATGTTAGCCATGGGGGGACCGATCCACCGTCCCTCCGATGGAAAGGTTCCCCAGGAGGTCGTCTGGGTGCAGTGCGCCGGCTCCCGCGATCCAGAGCTGCACATGCCCTATTGTTCCAAAGTCTGCTGCATGTACGTGGCCAAGCAGGCGATCATGTACAAGCGGCAGGTGCCTGAGGGCCAGGCTTACGTTTTCTACATTGACATCCGCTCCGCTGGCAAGGGCTACGAGGAGTTTGTGCAGCAGGCCATGGAGCAGTACGACGTGCTTTATTTGCGGGGCAAAGTGTCGAAGGTTTTCAGGGAGGATGGAAGGGTGGTAGTGTGGGGGGCTGACACTTTGACCGGCAAGTCGCTGGAGGTGGCGGCCGACCTGGTGGTGCTGGCGACCGCCAGTGTACCCAGCCAAGGAGCCAAGGATTTAGCTCAGCGCTTGCGGGTGGCCACCGACGAGCACGGCTTTTTCAGCGAAGCCCACCCCAAGCTACGCCCCGTGGAGAGCCTGACGGCGGGCATCTACCTGGCGGGCGCGGCCCAGTTTCCCAAGGACATTCCTGAGACCATCGCTCAGGCCAGCGGCGCGGCAGCCAAGGTGCTCTCCCTCTTCTCCCAGCGGGAGATGGTGCAGGAGCCTAGCGTCGCTTACGTGAACGAGGAGCTGTGCTCTGGTTGCGGTTTGTGCGTGGAGGCCTGTCCCTACGAGGCCCGCGAGATGCACCCTTGGAAGAATCTGTCCATAGTCAACGTGGCCCTCTGTCAGGGGTGCGGCGCTTGCGTGGTAGCCTGTCCCAACAAGGCCTCAGCAGTGCGGAACTTCACCACGGGGCAAGTGTTGGCCATGGTGGAAGCGTTGACGTAAAGCGTAAAACGTAAAACTCAGCCGTCGCGCTTTTACGTTTTACGTTTTAGAAAACTAAGGAGGTGTGAAAATGCTAGTAGGTGAAAGGATGACCAAGCGCCCGATTACCACTCATCCCGATACTCCCATTGATGATGCCCTTAAGCTCATGCGGGAGTCGAAGGTGCGCCGGTTGCCCGTGTTGGATAAGAAGGGTAAACTGGTGGGCATCGTTACCGAGAAAGACTTGTTGTACGTCTCCCCCTCGCCGGCCACATCGTTGAGCGTCTATGAGCTGCACTATCTGATCTCCAAAATCAAGGTGCAGGACGTGATGGCCAAGGGTGTGATTACCGTGACCGAGTACACCCCCCTGGAGGAGGCGGCCCGCATCATGGCCGACAACAAGATCGGCAGCCTGCCCGTGATGCGCGACGACAAGCTGGTGGGCATCATTACCGAGACGGACGTCTTCAAGATCTTTCTGGAACTCTTCGGCGCCAGGGAGAAGGGCATTAGGTTAACTATGCTTGTCCCGGAGCAGGTAGGTATACTGGCTACCATCACTCGCGAGATAGCTGAAATGGGCGGCAACGTCGTCAGCTTAGGAACCTTCCTGGGAGAGGATCCCACCAATCGCCTGATCACGGCTAAGGTGACGGAGGTGGGTAAAGACGAGTTAGTGTCGGCCATGGAAGCCATGGGTATGGAAGTAGTGGACGTGCGGGAGATCTAGGCTGAAACACTACAATGGATTCGGAATAAAGCGGACTGGAGGGAATCTGTTCCTTTCCTGATCCGCTGTAGTGTCGCCTGGCAGCTGCAACCAGGTAGTCTTCTGATTTCAGCCCCCCCTCTGGGCGGGAATCTTTGGTCGCGCCACGGCTTCGCCGATCTGCTGATTTGTTGGAGGTATTACAATGTCTGAAGAACTGGTTCCCATCTACATCATGGGCAAGAGGTACGAGGTGCCACCTAACCTGACCATCATGAAGGCTATGGAGTACGCTGGCTACAAGCTGGTGCGGGGAGCAGGCTGCCGGAGCGGCTTCTGCGGCGCTTGCGCTACCGTCTATCGCACCGCAGGCGACTACAGGCTCAAGGTCGCCCTGGCTTGCCAGACGGTGGTGGAACCTGAAATGTACATCGCCCAAATCCCCTTCTTTCCTGCCGAGCGAGCCTCGTATAAGTTGGATGAGCTGGAACCGACTTTCGAGACCCTGATCCAGATCTATCCTGAGCTGCTGCGCTGCTTGAGCTGCGGCACGTGTACCAAATCTTGCCCCCAAGACATAGATGTCAAGGATTACATGGCCGAGGCTATGCGGGGCAACATTGCCGCCGTGGCTCAGAAATCTTTCGACTGCATCATGTGCGGCCTCTGCACGGCCCGCTGCCCGGCCGAGGAGGTGCAGTACAACATCGCCATTCTCTGCCGCCGTCTATACGGCAAGTACCTGGCTCCCAAGGCCAGGCATCTGAGCGAGCGGGTGGCAGAGATCGAGGCTGGCAAGTTCGATGAACCGATGAAGGAGATAAGGTCCCTGAGCGAGGAGGCGCTGCGCCAGAGGTACAATGAGCGGGATATGGAGCCGGCTTAGGGAAGCTGGAAGTTGGCCTCCAATCTCCAATCTCTAACCTCCAACCTCCAAAAATTAAGGAGATACTTTATGAGCTATACACCTGAAATGCGAGAGTCCATCGAGAAAGTGGAGGCCACTCGGTCTGCCCGCCTGGATCAGCCTTTCCGCAGGCTAGACCCGGAGGAGAAGGAAAGCCTGTTGAGGAGTTTTCACCCCGATTATCGGGCCGAGGGCTTCCGCGAGGTAAGGGTCGGGCCCAACAAGGGTGAGAAAGCCATGAATGAGTTGGTGGACATCTTGGAGGGCCGCAGCCACCTTACCTCCGATGCGCTCGATTTAGAGCAGATTGATTACGACACCGATGTGCTGATCATCGGCGGAGGTGGGGCCGGGGCCTCGGCGGCGCTTTTGGCCAGGGAGAACGGGGCCAAGGTGATCGTGGCCAACAAGCTGCGCTTCGGCGATGCCAACACCATGATGGCCCAGGGCGGCATCCAGGCTGCGGACAAGGCCAACGATTCGCCTACTATCCACTACCTGGACGTCATGGGCGGTGGTCGCTTCACCAACGACCCCGACCTGGTCGAGGCCATGGTGATTGATGCTCCCCTGGTCATCCAGTGGCTGGAGGAATTAGGCGTGATGTTCGACAAGGACCCCGACGGCACCATGTTCACTATCCATGGTGGCGGGACTTCCCGCAAGCGGATGCACGCGGCGCGAGACTACACCGGCGCGGGAATCATGCGCGTCTTGCGCGACGAAGTGCGCAGCTATCCGGAAGACATCACCATCCTGGAGTTCGCGCCGGCCATCGAGCTTCTCAGGGACGATAAGGGCCAGGCGGCAGGAGCTATCTTGCAGAACCTGGAAACGGGGGAGCACCTGGTGGTGCGAGCCAGGTGCACCATCATCGCCACCGGCGACACCGGTCGCCTGCATTATCAGGGCTTTGCCACCACCAACCACTACGGAGCCACAGGGGATGGATTGGTGCTGGCCTATCGGGTGGGGGGCAGGCTGCTTCATCAGGATACCTATCAATTCCACCCCACCGGCGCCGCCTACCCGGAGCAGATCGTGGGCCAGTTGGTGACGGCGAAGGTGCGTGGCCTGGGAGCCCAGGTGGTCAACGCCGAGGGCGAGCAGTTCGTCTATCACCTGGAGACTCGCGACGCCGAGGCTGCGGCCGTAATCAGGGAGTGTAGCGAACGAGGGAAGGGGGTGGAGACGCCATCGGGCATGAAGGGCGTGTGGCTGGACTCGCCCATGATTGACATCATCCATGGCCCCGGCACCATCGAGGCCCAGTTGCCGGCTATGGTACGTCAGTTCAAGCGCTTCGACATTGACATCACGACAGAGCCCATGCTGGTCTACCCGACGGCGCACTACCAGAACGGCGGCGTATTCATAAAGCCCGATGGTTCTATCGAGGGAGTGCCCAACCTGTACGCGGCCGGGGCGGTCACCGGTGGGGTGCATGGCCGCAACCGCCTGATGGGCAACTCACTGTTGGAGATAAACGTCTTCGGCCGCCGCGCTGGCCGGGCTGCCGCCCTCCATTCCAAGGAAGTGGAATTAGGCAAACTGACCCTGGCCCACGTGGACGAATGGAACAAACAGTTAGAGGAGGCGGGGATAGAGAACCCCATCGTGTCCCCCATCCTGTTACCCGATTATACGCGCAAAGTGCGGTGAGGGCAAAAGCAAAAGAGCCGCCCGGTGGAAGCCAGGCGGCTCTTTGATTTTGGTGCCATTGGGAATTTACTCCCAGGCAGCTTCGCTCAACTTCAGGGAGATGACTCTGGAGGCACTGTCCT
>CAYNWI010000027.1:0-2454 GCA_964400825.1 uncultured Anaerolineae bacterium
TGCCTGGACGGACAGCGACGACGTCGAGGCAGGCAAGTCAATAGGCCGGGATGCGTCTTCTACTGACACCAACGCCAGAGCCGACTGGCATTTGTTCACCAGCCAGACTCCAGGCGCGGCCAATCCGACCATGGGTACTCCTGGGGATGTGCTGATCAACGAGGCGGCGCCTGGCGAGGACAACGATTGGCTGGAGTTCTACAACGCTTCGGAAGAGAGCATCAACATCCAGTACTGGCTCGCCAAGGAACGAAGCACGATAGTGAAGACTTTTCCTGCCTATACGATAGCTCCGGGCGAGTACATCGTCCTCCACTTCGATGGTGATCCGGACAGTGACGAAACCGAGGTAGATGACAACAGCAATGGTTATCGCGATTTCTACGCCGCCGACAGTGGCCTCATAGGCACGGACAACGTGATCATCTTAGAAGACGGGGCCAGCACCATGATAGATGCCCTGGCCTTTGCCAACAACGATGAGACGTGGGCGAATCCTCAACAAAGTGCATTCAATGACATAGTCAAGGCAGGTCATTGGGTGGGTACGGTAGACGGTGGGGCAACAGTAAATCAGCCTGAAAGCGCCGATTGGAGCGAGGGAGGTGAAGGCAAGTCCCTGGGCAGAGACAGCTCCTCCACCGACACCAATGCCAAAGCCGACTGGCATTTGTTTACCAGTCACACTCCCGGCGAAGCCAATCCTGTCCTGGGCAAGCCCGGCGATATCCTGATCAATGAGGTGGCGCCCAGCGATGACGAGGATTGGATCGAGTTCCGCAATATGTCAGGCACGGGCATCAACATCCAGTACTGGCTCGTGAGGGAAAGAAGCACGGTGGTGAAGACTTTTCCAGCCTACACGGTGGGGCCTGGGGAGTACTTCGCCCTGAACTTCGAGGGCGATCCAGCCGATGACGAAATCGCAGGGGATACCAACGGGAATGGGTATCGTGACTTCTACGCCGCCGACAGCGGTCTCACGGGCACAGACAACGTGATCGTCCTGGAGGACGGGGCCAGCACCATGATTGACGCCCTGGCCTTTGCCAATAACGACGGGTCGTGGGCGGATGCCCAACAGACGGCCTTCAACAACATAGTCGAAGCTGGCCACTGGGAAGGCACAGTGGATGGGGGAGCGGCGGCAAACGAGCCTGAGTGCGCCGATTGGAGCGGTGGGGCCAAAGGTAAGTCTTTGGGTAGAGATGCGAGCTCCAAAGATATGGGCGGTAAGAACGACTGGTATCTGGCACTCTCAACCAAAGGCCAGATCAATCCAGGCTGGCCCCACTCCGTGACCGTAACGGCGGACCTCGCCAGCATCCCTGCGGACGGCACCTCCGGTTCTACCATCAGGGCTGAGGTCAGGGACATCAACGACAAACCCGTGGCCGACGGGACGCCGGTCGTTTTTGCCACCGACCTGGGCACTCTGAGTTCTACCACTGCCGAAACCGTTGCTGGAGTGGCCACGGTGACTCTGAGTTCCGGTACTGTGCCCGGGAAGGCCAGGGTGACGGCCAGGTCCCTCAGAGCTTCTAGCCAGGTCAGCGTCCAGCTCACTTTCATACCTACCCAAATCGGTGCGCGCGTCCAGTTGCCTGCTATTGACAACGAGGACGGCTGGGAGACCCTGATCCAGGTGCAGAACGCGGGCGACGAAGACAGCGGGGCGATCGTGTTCTTCTGGGGGGAATACTCAGGCCAGTGTCCGGACAACGATCCGGGTCCGCTAGGGGCTGCCTGCATGATGGTTCCTGAGAGCGCTGCCTGGACCTTGAAGGCTCAGATTCCTGACCAATCAAGGTCAGCAATAGTCTACTCGGTGAATAAGGACCGCTTTGACAGGGCCTGTGAAAAAGCTGCTCGTGCTGTGGGCGATAGCAGCAAGTGGAAGAAATGGGAGGATGATTATCAGGCCACTGGCGAGCCAGTGGCGGTGATAGTCCAGCGCCACGGGCCTGACGACTATGACACCGTGGTTTCGAGTGCCTACCCTGGCATCTCGGAGGACATGGAAGGGAGTGGGCTTCCCTATCAGTATTTCGCACCCTACGCCATGAGTCGGTATTACGGCCTGGATACAGAGATGATCGTCCAGAACTCCGGCCAGAAGTGCACCTCCGTGTGGCTTTACTATCAAAAGCAGGACGGGAATTGCAGCTTCAGCCAGGCGGAGCACATCGAGCAGTTAGCGCCGGGGGAATCCGTGCGGAAGAGGGTGCCAGAGGTGCTGGGTGTCGGCTGGCTGGGCTCGGTCTACGTCACGGCCAACGAGCCTCTGGGCATCATCGTGGATCAGGCCAGCTTCCTGCCGTCGGAGGATCGGGGGGTGCTACTGACCTATAAAGCCCGGCCCTACAAGCTCGCCACGGACACGCTCTTTTACGCTGACCTGGTCTGGCGCGAATTGAGCGGCTGGGAGGCCAGCATTCAGGTGCAGAACCTGAC
>CAYNWI010000027.1:2554-14453 GCA_964400825.1 uncultured Anaerolineae bacterium
AGCCGGGCTGGACGCCCAAGGGGGGAGCTACAATGCTCAGGCGGAAAGCGAAAAGATGGGGGCCAGCGCCATCGTGCTTCCCTTTTTAGCCAGGGACTACCAGGGTGTGACCTCTCTGATCGCCGTCCGCAATAGTTCCAACTGCAACGACATCAAGCTCAAGCTGGAGGTAAGAGATGAGACAGGCGCCGTCGTTAGCTTGGTGGACGGTTTCTGGCTGCGCGCTGGGCATGTCGAGCTCATAGACCTGGCCAACGCAGGCAGCGTAGCGTCTGGCTTCGCTGGCGCGGGGATAGCAGAGGTCACCGACGTGCAACAATTGTGCGACACCGCTGGCGATGGGGATGTGGATCAGTCGCCAACCATGCCTTCTGTGGTAGTAGTGAACACGGGCGCTGGCCCTGGGGACGTCACCTGGGTATACGAGGGCATCCCCGCGCGGTAAGGTGACCACGCCCAGGCTAGTGGCGGGTTTCGAAAGCACGCCCTCACCCACCAGGGGTTAGCTTCAATAAGTCCCAGTCGGGCTGTTTCGCTGCCCTCTTCCTGCCATTCTCGCCCAACCTTCGTGCCAGCTCCTCATCCTTTAGAACTCTCACGATGGTATCAGCGATTTCATTGACATCTAGTGGATCAACCAACAACCCCGTCACCCCATCCTCCACAGCCTCCCCGACCCCGCCGCCCCGCCCGGCCACCACTGGCTTACCGCAAGCCCCAGCTTCGAGATAAGCCACACCAAACCGTTCTATCTCTCTACCGTGTGGAAGCGGGCGGCTGACCATAACAAACACGTCGCAAGTCTGGTAGTAGCGAGGCAAATCATTGGATAGATGATCAATGGCGCCAACAAACACCACGTGGTCGCTCACCCCCAACGCTTCTGCCAAGTGCTCCAGTTCTGCTCGAAGCGGCCCATCGCCAATAACTAAGTAGGCGGTGTTAGGAATCGCCTCGAGGACCTTAGGCAGCGCCCTGATCACCGTGTCTATGCCTTTAACCCGCACCAGTCGGGCCACTGTTAAGATCACCCATTTGCTTTCTAGACTGTGTTTCTGCGTAATGGCTGAGGGGGCAATGTCAGCTCTGAAGTGTTGGGCATCAACAGGCGGATTCAGCACGCGGATCTTGTCGGAAGGGGCACCAAGAGCCAACAGTGCTCCCCTAGTGTTCTGGCTATTGGCGATCACTAAGTGGGCTCCAGCCAGCACTCGCGATAGGAAGAGTTTGGCCAAAGGGTAACGTTGTGGACGCGAGAGATCATTGCCATGAGACCACATGATATATGGAACACCATACAACGACTTGAAGATCATGCCGATCAACCCGAAGGGCAACGGCTGCCAGCACTCGATCACGTCGAACCGTTCCCGCCGATGGAGCCTTAGCGCATGCAGAAGGGCAAACACAAACTGCAGAACCCGCTTGATCCCAGGCACGTTTTGCAGTGCGGCGCTCCAGCGGCAGATTCGGACCGGCTGTCTCTGATCGAATGCCTGCCACCCCATCGTCTTGGGAGCCAGGACGACAAGGTGATTTACGTCAGCATGGAGACAGCGCTGGTAGGCGAAGCTCTGCATGCCTCCAATGTCCGGCGGGAAGGCCAACGTGATCAGTAGTGTTTTTGCCATGTTACCCCCACGGCAACTCCCCACCCGTGCTGCATTTGGGCTTCATCGGGTAGGAAACTACAGACAACTCTAACAAAGTCAAGCTTATTCGATGTATCAATCGTCAGGTTCGAGCACTCGATAAACAACTATCTTCGGGCTGGTATCGCTCTCGTAGAGAGGAATGAAACTGTCCGGCACCAGGATATTGGCAGGATCGAGCAAATATCTGAACTGGCTGAACTCAATGGCAGCATATCTCTCATCGTAGACGAAATACCGTGGCTGTGCTCTTGCCACGATTTTCTCTAACTCCTCTGGCATAGCAGTGTGCAAAGAAAAGCTCGTGAAGGCTATCCAGGTATTCTCAGAGAAATAGGGAATATGAGGTTTCGCTGCCATGACCCTAGTGCCACGGTCTCCAGAGTCCGCTATTCGTGCAGCAGCGTCACGGTACTCGGCTGCTTCATCACTAAAGTATCGTGGGATGGATATAGTGGTCACCGCGAGACCAAGGACAAGCATTAAGCTAAGCGAGATCTTCCTCAGCGAGATTCTAGCTAGCAGTTTATTGATGTGTGCTCCAAAGCACTCGTCAATACCTAACCTCTCCGGGATCAACGCTGACAACAAAAAGTACACAGAGCACACCGTGAAAAAAGGTATGAGGGGTAGCACAAATCGCTCCTCGATCCACACCAGGGAGGTTAAAAGGGAATGAATGAAAACGACAACAAAGGCCGTGACGAGTGGCCTTCTGATGTCCCTGGCTATCAAAATCAAACCAGGAACAAAGAAGAAACTGGTCAAGATGGATCCCTTATCGACGTTTACAAAGAACCTCAGCAAGTCAAATGCATTTCCGGCCCACGTCTTCAAAAACAGAGTCGGATTGGAAAGAACAACGCTCATCAAAGAGGGGAACTCCTCCGCAGATGGGAAGACAGTCCAGCTTCGCGTGTGTTGATACATCGCGAAAGCGACGTTGAGATAGCTCAGGCTATGAAAGGGGTTCCCAAAGCGACGATATGAAGCTAGTAGCCATGGGGTGCTTACCACAAGAAAAGCGAGAAGGAAAATGCCTGCTTTGGCGAGATTCGAGGACCGATGGCTGCGCACCAAAGAGAGAACAAAGACAGCGATCGGAATCGACAGGTACACATGGCGAGTCAAATATGCTAACCCTGCTAAAGCACCTGCTATCACCCAGAAGAGGAGCCTTTCATCTTTGACAAGGAAGTACAAGGCAGACATGAAAAGACAAGCTGCCAGCATGTCACTGAGGATGGTCACAGAGAACCGAACTACGGTGGCATTCGTGGCGAGGAAGACCAGCGTCCATAGCGCAATCTTGCGGTCGAATAACACTTCAGTTGTCCGAAACGATGCTAACAGAAAGACAAGGCCTGCAATTAAAGATATTAGCTTTGCAGCGAGAAAAGCATCTTTCACAAGTAACATCATCAATGCCACGGCCGTAGAGTATCCTGGGCCGTGGAAATCATGGTAGTATCCCTTGCCTGCCAGGATGGACTCTGCCCCCATCATGTAGCTAATGCCATCGGTCTCTCCCCGCGCCAGTGGAGTCGAGTGGCGGACCAGCAGAAAGGATGTGCCGATGAAGAAAGCGCCAAATATCAGCAGAATAGCAAGGGACTGTCCTTGCCATATGCGTCTATCGCTAACACTCCAACGCGCTAAGGACTCCAAGTATCACCCTCCATACAGGGTCAGCACCGTGGTAAGTTTCAGGACCTGGTTGCCCCCACGTTAGCGGGTCACAAATGCTGTCGAATCTTCTCACTCATCTGCCCCAGTAAGACGGGCCAGTCGTAGTTGCGAGCCACCCCGATCCGTGCTTGGCGTGCTGCCGCTCCATCTTCCTGTAAGGCGGCTTGAATCTGCTCGACAAAGTCTTCCTTGGAGCAGGCAATCCGAATGACATCGCGCAGCGGGCGAACTTCTGGCATGTCAGTCGAGACCACCGGCCTGCCAGCGGCCAGGTATTCATATACCTTCAAGGGGTTGGCTGTCACAGCGATTGGCTCGCTAACTTTGAAGGGACTGAGACAGACGTCGAAGGCTCTAAGATAGTGAGGTAGCAACGTCCAATCTTTCTTACCCACAAAGTGGACATTAGAGAGGTGTTGCAACCGGCCGATATCCACCCCTGCTCGTAGGGGGCCGATCATTACGATGGACCAATCGGGCCTGGCCTGAGCTACGAACTCGATGAGGTCCAAGTCAATCCAATATGCGATAGCGCCCACAAAGCCCAGGATCGGCCTGGCCAGGTTCCTGATATCTTCAGGAATAGCCAGGTCTGCCGTCCAAGCTCGGCTAAAGTGAAAGAAATCCACGCCATTAGGGGCCAGGTAGGTATAGGGATTGAATGCACGCTTGCGATCTAATAAGCCACGAGCTGTAACGAACACTAAATCGGCTCGTCGCATGAGGCGGATCTCCAAACTCCGGATAAGATTTTTGCTGACTAGTGGATTTGCTGTTCGTTCGTCGGTACAGTCATAGACCACTGCCTTCTCGCCCAGCTTACCGACCAGGTGGATGGAATAGGGAGAATATGTCCAAAGAATAGGATCCCCAAACTCTAGTTTCTCTAACCAGTTGTTGATGATGCGCCGAAGAATGCTTTGATTGATTCTACATACGAGGTCGCTTCTACTCGCGAACGGTAAAAGCATGGGCGGAGTAAGAACATGGAGCCCTTCTTTCACTTTCGTGACCTTCGTATTAAAGCCTGCCCGAAGGACACGGTACTCTGGAAACAGAATCGCTGTTACTATTGATGGAATAGGCTCAACAAACAACACCTGATTGCCGTTATCGGCTAGCAAGCTCATTAGCGGCTGGATCCTTGACCATAAGGTGTCCCAACCATGGAGGGAGATACAAATGATATTCTCTTCCTCGAGGATCTCTGAGCAGTCCAGACCTGGTTCTAGCACGCAACTTGACGAGTTGTCTATTGAAGTTATAGTCGTCATGGATGATTCCTGGCCCTTATCGTTCTTCGGCTGACTCCAGCATCTCGCAGATCAACTGAACGTTCCATAGAGCTTTCTGTTTCAATCGGATCACCCGCTTTTGAATTTCACGTCGTATCTGGTCCCTATGTAGCCATACACTCTTGACCAGGGACAAGCAACGCTCAACATGTAGATCCTCTATGTTGATTGCGTACTTCTCCTGGTTGATGCTGGACAGGAAGCCTATGATCTTTGGATCATAGGCTATACCTATCACAGGGACGTTCATAGTCGCAGCCAGGATGAGCGAATGGAGTCTCATCCCAATGACGAGGTCCATCCCTCCCAGCAAGGTCATCATCTCTTGGGGAGCACATCTCTCGCTGAGTAGATATGTCTTATCCGAGGATTTCATCAATGCTAACACACCCTCACAGAGGGGAACATCTCTTGCCCTGTCGCCAAAATGCATAGGTATGAAAACAATCCTAGCACCCAATTGATCAATCAGTGCATCTGCTGTCTGTGCCAGTGTCATCTGGAAATGAGATTCCTTCTCATGTGCGAGTTTCTGATCTTTCACAGTGTATGGAAACCACGGACGCAATGAAATGCCGATCAGAGGATATTCCTCTGATCGGCGAAAAACCCTCACGGGAACTGATCGCATGTTCACGACAGGTGCTGGGGAGAGCAAAACACTAGGATCAGCCGTAACTTCGATGTCGGGGGATCGTATTCCTATTCGCTGGAGAAGCTCTTTGGAATTCTGATCCCTTACAGTGATCAGCTCAGTTCTGCTGAGAACGGCCTGGGTCAGCAAGATTCCTAACTTCCGTCGGATAGGCCCAACACCCAGGGCGTATAACGCTACAGGTGTCCCCAGGGCTTTTGCCAGCACAACTTCCAGCAACCAGGGGTACAAGGCGCCCCGATAGTCATGTAACAAGCCACCGCCACCCAGGATGAAAAGGTCAGCATGTCTAAGTGCGGCAATAGCTTGACGTGTTTCCTTGCGCGACGCAATCAGTGTGGGCAAGCTCTGCAAATCTAGAGGAAAGGGAGGATGATGAAACGAGTCAACGCAGTGCTCTGACCGAGTGTTTGCAGGGTCACCAGAAAACACTGTTATGTCCAGGTCAGGCATCAGGTTCCTGAGAGATTGCAGTATTGAAGCTAGAATAGCTTCGTCCCCCAGGTTGCCGTTACCGTACCAACCAGAGAGCACTAGTCTAGCCATCGCAGTGGGCTATGCCAATTCCCGATACAGGTCCAGCAAGGCTGGAATATAGTGTTCCATCGTATATTGTTTGGGATCGTCCAACGAGTACTGCTGAGCCAACCCCTCTTCCAACTCACTGATGTCTCGTAGGACAAATCCGCAACCCTTTGTTTGAACGAAGTCAGCCATGGAGTGATATGGGCCAACAATGACTGGCAGACCACTGGCCAGGTAGTCAAAGAATTTGCAGGGAATATTCACCTGAAAGAATTCTTCCTTAGCTCCTTTGTACCAGAGTACCAACCCATAATCGTATTGCGTCAGTTCCTGCAAAAGTGCACGATAGGGCAGTGGTTCATGATAATGCATGTATGGATGCTCACTGCCTGCAGGACGAAGAATACACTCTACAGACTTGGTGGGTAGTGCATACAGGTGCACATGAACATGATGGTTGGCGAGTTCTTCCAACTGCTCGAGTTCGGGTTGGTTGATATGTCCCTCGAAGACGGTATGGACTTCCTGATCTTGTCCAGAGAGCTTAGGAAGTTGCTGTTCTGGAAGGTCGACTTGTGGTACTCCGTGCGGGACCACAAGAGTCCCCCCCTTTATCTTGTAGCGCTGCCGGGCCGCATCGAGCAAATGCGCGGAGTTGAAAACTAAGCCATGGCTGTTCTCAAGGGCGAATTCTTCATATCGCAAGCGCCTAAGATGATTATAGAACTTCCACGGACTGAACACACGGGTCTTCGGATCTTGGTAGTGGCGGGGGAATATTGAATACAAGTCAGAGACATCGTGGACAACGGGGCGATTCGTATACTTAAGGGCATAGTAGGCTAAATAGTCGTAGTTATAAGTATGTATGATGTCCACTTTAAGCGCATCGACCATCTCTGCAAGCCGGCGTCCAGCAGATTTTTCGCTTAAGAAGTAGTAGTATATCTTGTCTCTGAGTGTTGCTCTAGGTCTTGCACGCCAAATGTGCACAGGTTCAAACCGGTGACCGAGGCTCTCAAATACGCGATTGTAGTCTGATGTTTCCACCACCACGGTGACTTGGATGTGGGGATCAAATCCCGTTAAGGCTGTATTTATCCGATAGTCTCGATCACCTGGCAGCGCCTGTAAGCTCATGATCTTTAGAGCCATTATCCTTCCTCCTCTTAATGTAGTTCGGCTGCCGATGGTTATCTCGCCAGGAAAGCCGAACTCACAGGTCTGTGATCCCCCGCCTCACAGTGCCCTATGTCTTTGTTCAAGTATTATTATTTCCTCATAGGTTCCTAAATCGGCATAAGTTCCATCTGCGATGACTTTCCCCCGAAACTGCAAGCCTGCTTTGATGGCGGTGTTCATCACCTGAGCAAAGTCGGTTATGCCTCGCTCCACAACACACATGTGAAGATACTCTGTGAACTTTGGCCGCCAGACAATGAGTCCCCACATATACTTAAGAGTCGTCTGGGCCGGCTTGTCCACAATCTGCAACACGAGATCGTAATCGCCTAAGCGAACCATGCCAAACTTCTCAGGCTGATCAGTCGGATAGAGACCCAGAATGACATCGTCGTCTGCCCGACCTGCCTCGAGGACTCGACGAAACACATCTTTCGGCGTCATGATTGTGTCCGCCATGCCGAAACAGACCGTCTTGCCTCGCACCAGGCGATAAGCCGCGTTGAGGGCATGTACCAAGCCAGGTGAGGTGGAGCGGCTCTCCTCTTCGCGTTGTTCTTGTACCACGTAGCTGATGTGGCATCCAAAGCGGCTGCCGTCTCCAAAGTAACCAATAAGTTGGTGTTTGGTCTCGTTGATCACGAACACGATGTGTTGCACTCCGGCTGTCGTCAGATTCTCCAGCACGAACTGCGCTACCGGCTTGTAACGGTTGTCGCGGATGATGGGATACAACTCCTTTGGATACGGCAACCCCAGGCGCAACCCCTTGCCTGCGGCCGGGATCAGGCCAATCAGTTCTTCATTGAATTCCTTAATTGCTAAAAGCTCTCCGGTAAACTCCGAGTGCAACTCGCAAGCCTCTCCAATACAATCATCAAAATAACAGAACACCCTGGGCAGAAAAAACTTGTCGGAGTATCGGAACTCCTGATAAGACTGTCACCGTTCACGAGAGAGATATCGCGAGGGGGGTATCACCTCACAGACATCATCCTCTCTCATGATAATCAAGCAGCGCCGACACGATTCTTTCACTCGCTTTTCCGTCCCCGTAGGGATTTGTCGCTGTAGCCATACGCTGGTAAGCTGAGATATCTTCAAGCAAGCGGATCGTTTGCTCAACGATGGCCCCTTGATCTGTTCCCACTACTCTCACTGTGCCAGCCTCTATGGCTTCAGGTCTTTCTGAAATCCCACGGAGTACGAGAACAGGTTTGCCAAGGCTTGGTGCCTCCTCCTGCAGACCTCCCGAGTCCGTCAGAACCAGATAGCTATGCTTCATGAGATTGACGAAAGAGAGGTAGTCTAACGGTTCAATCAGCGAGATATTGCTTACACTACTCAGCATCTGATACACGGTCTCTCGCACATTGGGGTTAGGATGGACGAGGAAAACAACGTGAACTTCTGAGGGATAGGCACTTGCAATTGTCAGCAGTGCCCGGCAGATGTTCTCTAGAGGAACTCCAAAGTTCTCTCGACGGTGGGCTGTTACTAAAATGACCTTCTTGTCAAGTGGTATTCTCTTGAGGTCTATGTGATCAAAAGTGAAAGGTTGTTCAAGTGTGTATAATAGAGCATCAATGACGGTGTTGCCCGTGACCTTTATGCAATCTGGCTGGATACCCTCTCGAAGCATGTTCTGCCGGGCCGTCTCGGTGGGGGCGAAATGCAAGTCACATGCGGCATCAACGATCTTACGGTTGATCTCCTCAGGGTAAGGCCGAAACCTGTCCCACGTTCTGAGCCCTGCTTCAATATGGGCGACCTTTACCTTCTGATAGAATGCTGTCAAGGTTGCCGCCATCGTTGTCGTCGTATCCCCCTGTACCAAAAGCCAGTTCGGTGCCTCGCGCTGGATCACAGGTTCCAATCGGATCAAGACATTCGCTGTGATCTGCCCCAGGCTCTGTCGTTCTTCCATGATGTCAAGATCATAGTGAGCCTTAACCCCAAAAGTGTCTAACACCTGATCTAGTATTGCACGGTGCTGGGCTGTCACACACACTTTGACTTCAAAGTCGCGAGGACGTTTCGATAGCGCCCTCAACACCGGCGCCATTTTGATCGCTTCTGGACGAGTGCCAAACACGACGAGAATCTTCTGCATCTTTCGCTTGATTACTAGCTTCTGCTTGGGTCTAACGGAGAATAGGATTGGTCTATGAATTGTCTCATCCAAAGCTCGAGGTTTATCCAACGCCACACGTACCTGCTGATGTTCATATTACCCTGTAGGTAGCTATCCACCTCTCTCACGACCTCCGCAGGATCAACATACGGACGCTCCTGAAACCTTTGAGAAGTGAGTATCTCTGTAATTAGAGATCTCAATTCGTTCCTTAGCCAACTGTCAAAGCGTGGATAGAAGCCCATTTTATCAGGTCGGGTCCTTATAACTTGTGGTAGAATGCCTTTCATCGCTTTTCGTAGCACATACTTGGTTACACCTTTACGTATTTTCTGTTCTCGGGGAATAGAGAACAGAAACTCAACGAGTCGGTAATCGAGAAAAGGTGCTCGTGATTCCACGGAATGGGCCATGGAACTCTTGTCGGCAAGCCGTAGTAGTGCCGGCAAACCGTTCAGCACGAATCGCTCGTATGATTGCCGTTCGAAACGTGTCGAAGAGTGTTGATACTGGAAGATTTCTCGACGGCCAACTTGGGCAGCAAACTCTGGTCGAAGCCAAGATGCACTTCGATCTTCAGAGCCCAGGCGGCGCCGGGCGTGGCTGACCACACTTCGATAAGCCCAGCGTGGCAAGCGAGTAGCCAAATAGAGCGTTTTGCTCTTAGGGATGCCATACACCTTCGGATTGTAGACTAGATTGAAGGCAACGAGCTCTTCGAAGAGCCTCCTTGGCTGAAATTCACTCAACAAATCCATCAACAAATCTAAAATATAGTCGCGATAGTATCCGGCAAGAAGCTCATCGCCGCCTTGACCGTCAAGTGTCACCTTTATACCCGTCTGGTGTATCAGCTTGAAAACACACCATTGGGCATAAGCACCAATAAAGTCAAAGGGTTCTTCCTGATGCCACATCAGGTCATCCAGCTCTTGCGCAAAAGCCTCCGCCGTCGGCGATATCCAATGTGCCTCTGCCGCTATTCTTTCTGCTACTTCCAGCGCAAACCGGCTCTCATCATACTCTTCAAAGCGAGCAGTGAAGACCTTCTGGAGATTTCCCTCTCTTGCTGCTCTACTTTGTTCGCGCTTCACTCTGTTCACAACGCAAGCGATGGACGAAGAATCCAGGCCTCCGCTAAGGCAGATACTCACTGGGACATCGCTAATGAGCCGCAAGCGGATACTATCCTCGAATAGCCCATAGAAGCGCTGCGCATATTCGTCGTCAGAGAGCAGTTCAAGGGGTTCTTGTTTCTCTCGTATGTCATAATAACATTGAACAGTAGGTGCTCCTGCTCCCTCCGATATGCTTAGCCAGTGTCCTCCCCGAAGGCGTTTGATTCCCTGGAAGAAAGTATTATCACTATGATCTACCCAGCCATGTACAAGGTAATCGTATATGATCTCATCGTTGGGAATTCGGCCTACCACACCTGAACCCAAGATGGCTTTGATCTCTGAGGCAAAAGCAAAGATATCCCTATCGTAGAAATAGTAAAAGGGTTTAATCCCGAATCTATCACAGGCACAGAACAAGAGACGGTGTCTGGCATCCCAGATACCGAATGCCCACATCCCGTTGAATTTATGAATACACGGGGGACCCCATTCCTGGTAGGCGTGAAGGACGACCTCGGTGTCTGTGTTCGAGACAAAGCGATACCCTCTGGATTGTAGTTCCTTCCTGATCTCTTGATAATTGTAGATTTCCCCATTATGGACAATCCATACGGTACCATCGTCATTGCACATGGGCTGGTGACCAGCGGGAGATAGATCCAGAATAGAGAGTCGCCTAGCCGTCATACCGAGACGGTACACACTGGGGCATCCGAGCCAACTTTGGATGAACTGCGTAGGCGCATACTTGAACTCATGTTGAAATATATCTTCAGTTGTGTCATCTCCCGCCAGTGCGACACTCCGCCCTGAGCTAGGATCAATAAAGACATAGCCTTCGTCGTCTGGTCCCCGATGGCGAACCAAATCGGCCATTTTTTTGACCTGACCGTATCCTGCAGGGTCCGTCTGACTAAGAACCCCAGCTATTCCACACATAAACCCTCTTACCTCTCAAATCGCCCTCGAACGAGAGCGCGCAGGTATCGGCGATCATCGTGATCGAACCAGTACAAAACAAGAGCCATAAATAGACCAAGAAAGACTGCATTCCTTGCAAGGATAAATACTATTGATCCCGGCCGAATGAAGAGTGACAGTAAGACAGCTAGAGAGACAGTAGCCAATAGTCCAATGCTTTCCCGATCCAATTTCAGGCCGGCTATGCGGTTAACAAACCAAACCTGTAGCACGGTGATACACCCCAAGTTGAGGACTTTGCCGATAGCTGCCCCCTCCATACCTAAGGGGCCGATCAACATTAGTGAGGTAGCAATCTGAAGGAGAGAGCCGATCACACCACTGACCAGCCCAAGTTCAACCCGTCCTGTAGCAACGATGAAACTACTATTTATAGTCGAGATACCTGAGAGCACAAAGGAGCAGGCTAGAAGTACCAGAATGTTCTCGGCCTGGGCGTACTCAGTTCCAAATAGACTCAGTATTTCGTGCGAGAATAGAATAATTATGAGTGCAATGACGCTGGTTGCTAACGTATTATACCTGATCATGCGATGGTATGTCAACTGAATTTGATGCTGCTGGTCATTAGCTAGCAAGTGTGAAAACAATGGCAGAATTGACCGTGTCAACAAGGTCGGCACCCACCGTACAAACTCTGTGGTTGTCAACGATGCGCGGTAAAT
>CAYNWI010000028.1:0-6598 GCA_964400825.1 uncultured Anaerolineae bacterium
TACGAGGAGATCTTCGCCACCGTCGAACGGCTGGGCCTGGAGGAGAAGGTCGTCTTCCCCGGCTTCGTGGCCGACGAGCACCTGCCCGCCCTCTACAACCTGGCCGACCTGTTCGCTTTCCCCTCCCTGTACGAGGGCTTCGGGCTGCCGCCCCTGGAGGCCCTGGCCTGCGGCACGCCTGTAGTGACCTCTGACGCCTCCTCCCTCCCTGAGGTGGTGGGCCAGGCGGGGCTGATGGTAAAAGCCACAGACGTAGAAGCCCTGGCCCAGGCCATGCAGCGCGTTCTGGAGGACAACGCGCTGCGGGAGGAGATGATCGCCAGGGGATTGGAGCAAGCGAGAAAGTTCACCTGGCAAAAGACAGCAGCAAAGCTCCTAAGCCTGTACGAGGCAATATCCAATATCTAATATCCGGTAGCCAAAATGCAATCTTGCAAACAAACTTTCTTAACGCCAAAATTCTGCCCTCACTGCGCTGGCCGGCTGGCCTCCCAGACGATTGACGAGAAGGAGCGCCTGGTATGTCAGGAGTGTGGCTTCATTTTTTACCTCAACCCCAAGGTGGCCGCAGGCGCGCTGGTAGAGGACGCGGGACGAGTCGTCCTGGTGCGGCGAGGGATCGAGCCCCACTTTGGCTCCTGGACGCTGCCGGCGGGCTTCGCCGAGTACGGCGAAACCATCGAGGAGACGGCCATCCGCGAGTGCCGCGAGGAGACAGGGCTGGAGATAGAGTTGGACGACCTCCTGAGCGTATACTCTGTCAATAGTGATTTCTACGGGCATCTGGTCCTCGTCCTCTACTCCGCCCACGTGGTAGGCGGAGAGCTGGTAGCCGGCGACGATGCCAGCGAGGCAGGTCTCTTCGCGCCCGATGAACTGCCGAGAGACCTGGCTTTCCAGGCCCACCGCCAGGCGCTACGTGAGTGGACAAAAGCCATCGAAGAGTAAGATGTCCCCCTCCCTCTCAGGGAGGGGTTAGGGGAGGGTGGGTCTTGCATTGAGGAATCCACCCCCACCCAACCTTCCCCTGCGAGGGGGAGGAGATGAACAGTTTTGAGGAGAGTGTGAGGTGAAAAAGATGGATGCAGCTACTACCATCATGGTCGCCTTGGCCGTGATCCTGACCGTCGTTGCCTATTTTCGAGGTGGCGTGCACCTGATCGGCCTGAGGTTGGGCGCCAAGACCATCTGGGACAACCTGCTTCTCCTGTTGGCCTCCTTCGCCGTGGCCGGCCTGGCGCGGGTGCTGATCCCCAAAGAGGTGATCAGCCAGTGGCTAGGAGCTCAGGCAGGGTTCAAGGGCATCCTGCTGGGCTGCATTGCTGGTGGACTTGTGCCCGGCTCGCCCTACTCCGTCTTCCCCATCGCCGCCTCTTTCTACGAGGCCGGGGCGAGCATGGGCACGATGGTGGGCTTTATCACTGCTTACTCCCTCTGGTCAGTAAGCCGTCTGCCATTAGAGGCGGGTATCATCGGGCCGAAAGTCACACTGGCGCGGGTGATCTCCACGCTGATCTTCCCACCCGTTGCCGGCCTCATCGCCCATCTCTTTTTGGCCAAGATATAGCCAGGAGGCAACGATGTTTGACCCCGCAGTGCTCAAAAGCGGCAAGACGAGGGAGCGACGAGAGCCAGCTCTGGCTATCTTGTCCGCAGCCCTGGAAGCAGTGGATCCCGCCAACGCCATCAAACGACAGGTTTCTCTCTCCGATGACACCTTGCGCATCGGCCAGCGAACTTATGACCTCACTCACTACCGCAATATCTACGTCATCGGCGGAGGAAAAGCTGGCGGCTCCATGGCCCAGGCCGTCGAGGAGATTTTGGGTCGGCGCGTGACCGCCGGCCTGGTCAACGTCAAGTACGGCTACGGAGCGGAGACGGAGATCGCTCACCTGAACGAGGCCGGCCACCCCATCCCCGACGCCGCCGGGATGGCCGGCACGAGGCAGATGGCGGAGCTGGCCCGCCAGGCCACGGACGAGGACCTGGTCTTATGCCTCATCTCGGGCGGGGGGTCGGCGCTGATGACCCTGCCCGCAGAAGGCATCACCCTGGCGGACGTGAAATCGCTGACCGATGCCCTGCTGCGCTGCGGGGCGACCATCAACGAGATCAACGCCGTGCGCAAGCACCTCTCTCAGATCAAGGGCGGCAACCTGGCTCGCCTGGCCTACCCCGCCGAAATCGTCTCCCTCATCCTCTCCGACGTGGTGGGAAGCCCGCTGGACGTCATCGCCTCCGGGCCGACGGTTCCCGACCCCACCACCTTTGCCGATGCCTGCGGCGTCATCGAAAAGTACGGCCTGCTCGACGAGCTTCCCAACCCTATCGTCGAGCGGCTGTGGCAGGGCGCGGAGGGTCTGATCCCGGAGACACCCAAAGTGGGCGCTGAGGCCTTCACCCGAACCCACAACCTGATCATCGCCAGCAACGAGGTTGCCGCTGAAGCGGCCACTACGAAAGCTAAGGAGCTAGGATTCAACGCCTTGCTGCTCTCCACCTTCGTCGAGGGCGAGGCCAGGGAAGTAGCCAGGGTCTTCGCCGCCATCGCCAGGGAGATCCTCCATTCGGGCCGCCCCCTGCCCCGGCCAGCCTGCGTGGTAGCCGGCGGCGAGACGACGGTGACTATCCGTGGGAAGGGCCTGGGAGGCCGCAACCAGGAGATGGCCCTCAGCGCTGCCCTGGAGATAGCCGGCCTGGAGGAGGTGATGATCGTCCCCCTGGCCAGCGACGGCACCGATGGCCCCACCGACGCGGCGGGCGCCATCGCCGACGGCTCCACCCTGCGGCGAGCCCAGGCGGCGGGTCTGTCGGCTGCCCAGTACCTGGCCGACAACGATTCCTACCACTTTTTCCAGCAGTTGGGCGATCTGCTCGTCACGGGGCCGACCAATACGAACGTGAATGATTTGACGTTCACCTTCGTGTTTTAGAGCATGGGCCAGAGGAAGTAGCTTCCCGCAGCGGAGGTTGGTCGTGAAACGTGAGGACGTGAAACGTGAATTTAAGAAGAGCCTTGCTCCACTGGGGATCGCCCTTGCCCTGGTTGGCTACTGGGGCCCCTGGGTAAATCACAAAACGGCCGCGCTGGTGCTGAGCGGGCTGGACATGGCCGAGTTCGTCAAGTTCCTGCCTGGGGTGAGAGCGGGCACCGAGTTCATGATCCGCGAGCTCTTCTATCTGCCCCTTCTGGCCGCAGCCCTCTGCCTGGCCTTGATGGGCAGCACCCACTACTTTCGCTATCCCCTGTGGGCCAGAGCGCTCATGGTGATAGCCGCCATCGTGCTGGCAATCATCGTCCTGCCTCCCTATCCCTTCATCCTCCGGGCTCTAAGCTCCGACGAATTTCGACGACAATTCTTGATGGCGGCAGGCTGTTTGGCCGTCATCGCGGCCTCCCTGCTCTATCGCCGCTTGCCGAGGGCCGTAGTAGCTGGCCTGCTGATCGTCGTCTCCCTCGCCGGGGCCATTCCCCCAGTGTGGCAATTCCTCTCTATCCGCAGCGCGCTGGACAGCGTTTACGGTCAGCCTATCCACATCGGCTGGGGGCTGTGGCTGATGGTCGCCGGGTTCCTGGTCGTGGCGGGGGCGGGAGGTTGGATATTGGATATTGGAGGTTGGAACGAGCACCCAACCAACAGGCTTGACCCTGGCCTCAGACCGTGATAAAATAGGCGTGAAACGTGAAGACGTGAAACGTAAGGCTAAAAGGGAGGTTAGACAATGGACAACAAGATCAAAAGCACTGATGGAGGTGAAAAAGTGGAAGAGCAGGAGAGGGGCGACGTGGGCGACGTTACCGCTGAGACGGTGAACATCACCCAGGGGGGAGCCCGCAATGTGCAGGGAACCAACGTCACCCTGCGCCAGGCGGGAGCGCAATCCGTCACCGCGGACAAGCTGGTTGTCCGACAGGGGGGCGTGATGAAGGCCCAGGCAGACCACCTGGAGATGCTCAGTGGAGGCATCGGCTTGGCCCAGACGCAGACGGCCAGTCTCACCGCCTCGCAGGCGGGCGCTGTTATCTCTGAAGGCAACGTGACGATGGAGCAATCGGGGGCGCAGGTGCTGCTGGCTCGCGGCGACGTGACCATGGACCAGAGCGGAGCAGTGGCGATGGTCGCTCGCAACGTCAAAGCCGAGAACAGCGGCGTGGTGTTCTTGCTCGCCAGCGAGGTGGAAGGCACCGTCAACACCGCCTTTGGTCCGCGCGAGTCGGTCATCTTCGGCGCGGTGGCGGGAGCGGTGGCCGGGCTGGTGATGTTGCTGGCCAAGTTGGCGAAGCGGGAGTGAGCGGCCATTCACTACATCAAGCCCCTGCGATTCATCGGTGAACCCATAGAGGTCCGGTTCGATCAGCCGCCGACGCTGGAGAAGAAGCCAGGTTGCCCCGACCAGTTTGTCTGGCGGGGAGAGACCTACCGCGTCGTCGAGAAACTGAGCGAATGGCACGACTACGGCCGTCGAGGTCGGATGACGGTCAACATGCGCCCCGAACATGCACTTGCAGCCTCGCGTCGTGGCTCGTGGGGCGTGGGGCGGGACTACTACCGCGTGCGCACCAATAGCGGCCAGGTCTTTGATTTGTACTATGATCGGGCGCCCAAGAAGGCGGGAGACCGCAAAGGGGCCTGGTTTCTGTACCGGGAAATGTCTGAGTCCCAGGAGGAAGAATGACAGCCGAGGCGATTGACCCCAGCGAAGTTCGGTTTTTCAGTGGCAGCTCCCACCCCCAACTGGCCGCCGAAATCGCCAACTACCTGGACGTGCCACTCGACGAGACTGAGATCACTCGATTTAGCAACGATAACCTGTATATCCAACTTGGGGCCAGCGTACGTTCACGCCAGGTGTTCATTGTCCAGTCACTCTCTCCCCCCGTGAACGACCATCTGATGGAGCTGCTCATGATGATTGATATCGCTCGGGCAGCGGCAGCCAAGGAGATTCACGCCATCATCCCGTACTTCTCCTTTGGCCGTTCTGACAAGAAAGATGCCCCTCGCATCTCCATCACTGCCAGACTAATTGCCGATCTGCTGCAGACGGCTGGGGCTACACACGTAATGACCATGATGCTTCACTCGCCGCAGGTACACGGTTTTTTCAGTGTGCCGACCGATCCGCTCAGCAGCCGACCGGTCTTCACCCAGTACTTTCAACAGCGCGACCTGTCGAGCACAATCGTGGTCGCACCAGACATGGGGCACGCCAAGTCGGCTGCTCGCTTCGCTAGAGGACTGGGCCTGCCAGTGGCAGCAGGTAACAAGGAACGCATTTCCGATACAAAAGTTTACGTCAACGGAATAGTAGGTCAACAAGTACACGGTTGCAAACGGGCTCTGATCTTTGACGACGAGATCGCTACCGGCGGCTCTGTCCTCGAAATAAGCAAGCTCCTGATCCGAGATGGCATCGAAGAGCTGTGGATAGTCTGCACCCACGGGGTTTTCGTACGAGGGGGGCTTGAAAAACTGGCCGCCCTCCCCCAAATCACCGACATCGTAACCACTGATACCGTTCACATCCCCCCAGAGAAGCGCCACCCCAAACTACACGTGCTCTCTGTGGCCCACGTTTTCGGCGAAGCTATTCGCCGCAACTATCTGCGACAGTCAATTGGGGATCTGTTTGTCTTTGGAGAAGAGAATCCGTGAACATAAAGCGGAGGGCGTTATGACAACCAGAGATCTGCGGCGAGCAAACGAAGAGACCCAAGAGGCATGGAACCAAAACGCGGCCTTCTGGGACGGGCGCATGGGCGAGGGCAACGATTTCGTGGAGGTGCTGGTCTGGCCCGCCACGGAGCGGCTGCTGGAGTTGCGTCCAGGTGAGCGGGTGCTCGACATCGCCTGCGGCAACGGCCTGTCCTCCCGCCGCCTGGCCGCTATGGGCGCTGAGGTGGTGGCGTTCGATTTTGCGGCCGAGATGATCGCCCACGCGCTGGAGCGCACGACCGAGCACGCTGACCGCGTCGAGTACCTGGTGCTGGACGCCACCGACGAAGCCGCGCTGCTGGCGCTGGGCGAAAGGCAGTTCGACGCCGCCCTCTGCAACATGGCGCTGTTCGACATGGCCGAGATCGAGCCGCTGATGCGCGCCCTGGCCCGGCTGCTTCGTCCCGGCGGGCGATTCGTCTTCTCAGTGCTCCATCCCTGCTTCAACAGCCCCCACATGGCCCTCGTCGCCGAGATGGAGGATCGAGGGGGCGACATCGTCACCGTCTACTCGGTGAAGGTGTTCAGCTACATGACTCAAACGGTGACCCACGCCGCTGCCATGCGGGGTCAGCCAAGGCCGCAGCTTATCTTCCACCGGCCATTGGAGGTGTTGCTCAGTAAAGGCTTCGACGCCGGGTTCGTGCTGGATGGCCTGGAGGAGCGGGCGTTTCCGCCGGATCATCCATCCACCAGAGATTACCTCTCCTGGGGGGCGAACTTCAGCGAGATCCCGCCGGTACTCGTGGCGCGGATGCGGCTATCAAGGAGAACGTGAGTGGACATTCGAGCCTACAACCGCCTGGCCTGGGACGGGGAAGTCGAGCGCGGAAATGAGTGGACTGTTCCAGTCAGTGAAGAGGCTATCGCCGCCGCGC
>CAYNWI010000028.1:6698-14242 GCA_964400825.1 uncultured Anaerolineae bacterium
GAGCGCGGAAATGAGTGGACTGTTCCAGTCAGTGAAGAGGCTATCGCCGCCGCGCGGCAGGGTCAGTGGGAAATTATCTTGACGCCGACGAAACCAGTGCCCAAAGAGTGGTTCCCGGATTTGAAAGACCTCGATGTCCTTTGCCTGGCTTCGGGCGGAGGGCAGCAAGGGCCGATCCTGGCTGCGGCGGGGGCAAAGGTGACCGTCCTCGACAACTCGCCCCGGCAGTTGGCACAGGACCGTTTCGTCGCCGAGCGGGACTCGCTCGCCATCACCACCGTCGAGGGTGACATGGCTGACCTTTCGACGTTCGCCGACCAGAGCTTTGACCTCATCGTACACCCCGTATCCAACGTGTTTGTCCCCGATGTGCGGCCAGTGTGGGCGGAAGCGTTTCGGGTGCTGCGGCAGGGTGGCGCGCTGCTGGCTGGTTTCTCCAATCCGGCCATCTATCTCTTTGACTACGATCTCGCCGACCGTACTGGTATCCTCCAGGTCAAGTACGCCCTCCCCTACTCCGACGTAACCAGTTTGAGCGAAGAGGAAAGGCAGCGATACATTGATAAGGGCTTCCCTCTTGAGTTCAGCCACACCCTGGAGGATCAGATCGGCGGGCAACTCGACGTTGGCTTTGTGATCGCTGGCTTTTACGAGGATTCCTATGGAGAGGAAGAGGAAGACATAGTGGCGAACTATATGCCGACCTTCATCGTCACGCGGGCGATCAAGCCTTTGCCCTTCACATTCCAGCCCGTCGTCGAAGCCAGCGTCCGCGGTATCCTGAAGTGGCGCTACGAGGCACCTTATGACCTCTACAACATAGCTCCTGACGACGTCGAGAAGGAAATGCAATGCTTTCTCGACCCGCAGAACGCCTACCACACCATCAGCGACGAGCGTGGTGACCTGGTGGCCTATTGCTGCTTTGGCCCGGATGGACAGGTGCCCGGAGGCGACTACAACGCCGACGCGCTCGACATCGGCCTGGGCGTGCGGCCAGACCTGACGGGGCAAGGGCGTGGCCTCACCTACGTCAACGCCGTACTCAATTTCGCCCGCCGCACCTTCCCGCCCACCGCCTTCCGGGTCACGGTAGCCGAGTTCAACCAGCGCGCGCTACGGGTGTGGGAGAAGGCCGGCTTCCGGCCAGTGCAGACGTTCCAGAGGAGCGGAGACGGCCTGCCGTTTGTGATACTGGTCCGAGGGGAGTGAGCAACCTTAGGTTGGAGGTTGGATCGTGGAAATCGGCTATCGGCCCATTGGCATCATTCACAGCCCGTTCACAGAGATCGAAGGCATGCCCATCCAACCCACAGGGGCCTCCGGGATTCGAGGCAGCGTGGAGGTTTTTCCCGAATTCACCGAAGGTTTGAAGGACCTGGATGGCTTTTCCCACGTCATTTTGCTCTATCATTTTCACCAGGTCCGAGAGGTCAAGCTCGTCGTCACTCCCTTCATGGATCCCCAGCCCCGCGGAGTCTTCGCCACCCGAGCTCCCAAGCGTCCCAACCCCATCGGGCTGTCCATCGTGAAACTGCTAGGCATCGAGCAAAACGTCCTGCACGTTGAGAACGTGGACATCCTCGACGGCACGCCTTTGCTGGACATCAAGCCGTACGTACCGGAGTTTGACCATCATCCAGCCGACCGGGTAGGCTGGCTGGCACGGGCCAAAGGTCAAGTCCGGCGCCAGAAGTCCGACAGTCGGTTTCGGTGAAAGGAGTGTGCAAAATGGCAACCCGACATCCCTTTAACTGGCTTTCCGCCTCTGGGCAGAAGCGCGCGTTCGTAGCACTTCTCGCCCTCACGCTGGCCGTAATGGTGAGCCTGAACGCCCTGGGCGGCCCTCTGAACACCGAGGTTGCACCACTGGGCATCGTTTCATTCGAGCTCGCGGGGAAGCTCTCCCTGGCTCAGAGCATGGTCGAGTCGTGGAGGCAGACGGGCCAGGTCTACGCCGGGCTGAATCTCGGCCTTGATTACCTCTTCATGGTCGCCTACTCCAGCACCATCGCCCTGGGCTGCGTGTTGGTGGCCCGCAGCCTGTCACGACGAGTCGAGTTTCTCTCCTTCGCGGGAGTGCTCCTGGCCTGGGCGCAGTTCGGGGCCGCGCTGCTGGATGCCGTGGAGAACTACGCCCTCATCCAGGTTCTGCTCGGGTCCCAGCAGGAACTGTGGCCTGCGGTAGCTCGGTGGTGCGCCATACCCAAGTTCTTGATCGTAGCCGCCGGCCTCATCTATGTCAGCGTGGGTGCTGTCTTGGCTGTGGTGACGAAGGGCCACAGACCCCAATAGAAAAGGAGCACACAAAATGATTGCCAAACGAGCCCAAGAGATCAAACCGTTTATCGTCATGGATGTCCTGGACAGGGCACGCGCTATGGAACACGAGGGCATCAATATCATCCACCTGGAGGTGGGCGAGCCTGACTTCGACACTCCGCAATGCGTCAAGGACGCAGCCTGCCAGGCCCTGGAAGAGGGGCACACCCATTACACTCACAGCCTCGGTGTTTTAAGGCTCAGGGAAGCCATCTGTGAGCACTACCTGGAGAGATACAACGTATCGGTGCATCCCGACCAGATGGTGATCACTTCAGGCACTTCCCCTGCCATGTTCCTGATATTCTCGGCCCTGCTGGAGGATGGCGACGAAGTGATCATCTCCGACCCGCATTACGCCTGCTATCCTAATTTCATCAGATTCGTGCAGGGCACTCCCGTGATGGTGCCGGTCTACGAGGAGGACGGCTTTCAATATCGGCCCGAAGCGATCGAGGAAAAAATCACCAACAGGACAAAGGCGATATTCATCAACTCCCCTTCCAATCCAACGGGGAACCTGCTGTCCGAAAGCCGCATGAGGGCCATCGCCAAATTCTCGCCGTACATCATCTCCGACGAAATCTATCACGGCCTGGTTTACGAGGACCAGGAACATTCCATTTTGGAATTCACGGACCGTGCCTTCGTGCTGAACGGCTTCTCCAAGCTTTACGCCATGACCGGGCTAAGGCTTGGCTACCTGATTGCGCCCCAGCCGTTCGTGCGGCCCATCCAGAAAATCCAGCAGAACTTCTTCATCTCCGCCAACTCCGTGGTTCAGATCGCCGGCATCGCCGCCCTGGCGAAAGCGGGGGAAGACGTGGCCCGCATGAAGAGCATCTACAACGAGCGCAGGCAATACATGGTCAAACGCCTCAAGGAGCTGGGCTTGGGCATCACCGTTGAACCCACCGGGGCCTTTTACGTGTTCGCCAACGCCAGGCACATCTCGAAGGACTCATACAAGCTGGCCTTCGACATCCTGGAAAAAGCTCACGTGGGGGTGACGCCGGGGATTGATTTCGGGGATAATGGCGAGGGCTACCTCAGGTTCTCGTACGCGAACTCGCTGGAGAACATAGTGGAAGGATTGAACAGGATAGAGAACTACCTTCGAGTTTCCTCTCTTCTCTAAATGCGCAGCTCCACCACGTCGCCATCATGGAGGACGTAGTCGCGCTGCACCATCTGCCCGTCGTATACCGCACTGCCCCAGACTCGGGCCGATTTCAGTTTCTTGAAAAAATCCTGGTGGATCTCTCTGGCAAACTCCTCTACCGTGCCCCCTTTCTCCAGTATGAACGGGGAGCTGAGATCAGGCTCTTTCCCAGGGGTTTTGGAGTAAACACGGATTACCTCCAGCCGCTCGAACACGACCCGCTTCAGGAGTTCGAGGTTGCGACCGGTAGCCGCAGACACAGGGAGCAAAGGCCAGTCGTCCTCAAGCAGTTGGCGAAAGATCTCAAAAACATCATCGGAATCCTGGTCGTCGCTCTTGTTGGCCAGCACTAACAGCGGCTTGAAGGTCAGACGCGGTTGTTCGGGGTAACGATCTTTCAGACGAAGGGGCACGATGCGGTGCTCTTGCAGAAAAGCGATGGTATCCTCAAGCTGCTGAACTGGATCCGTCTGTAGATCCACCACCAGCAGGATGAGGTCTGATCTTCGAATAAGATTCAGCAGCTCCGGCTCCACGAAGCCCCTGTTCAGCGGCGGTGTATCCACCAACTGGATCTGGACATCTTCCATGAGCATCATTCCGGGAGTGGGTTTCCAGGTAGTGAAAGGAGACTCGGACACTTCGGGGGTGGCGTTGGTCAGGGCTGCCACCAGAGCGGATTTCCCCACGTTGGCAGGGCCGACGACCACCACTTGTCCCGCGCCTTCTTTTTCGATATGAAAGGCGGAATCGCGTCTGCTAACGCCCTTGCGGCCCTGGGACGCGGCTTTCAGCTTGGAGAGTCGCCGGCGCAGATCGGCCCTTAGCTTGTCCGTGCCCTTGTGCTTGGGAATGAGGCTGATGTATTCTTCGAGACAGGCGATTTTCTCCGCCACCGACTTGGCGGCGCGATATCGCCCTTCAGCATCAATTGCCTCTGGAGGAAGATTTGTTGGCATAGCTACCTGATCGCTTGCGCCTTCTTTGGCTTGTTGTGGAGCGGGTCAACGGTGGCTCCGCCTCCCTACCCCTTCCCAGCGGCACTCTTCGTTCCTGCAGCGGTAGCGAGACACCGGCACCAGCAGCGATAGCAAACGATCCTGCCAACGGCGGTGGGTGCGGCGCAACTCTCCGCCGCACACCGGGCAGGTACGGCGGGTCTGTAGTTGGGACTGCAGCCGTAGCCGCAGCCGCCGGAGCACTATGAGGATGGCCAGGACGATCAACGCCAGCCCAATCATATCTGAGACGGTGGTATGGAGGATGCGGTAGACCACAGCGCTGACGACGGTCCACACCGCTCCGCTGACGGTACGCCAGGCGGCGCGCAGGAAGGAGAAGATGGTGACACGGATCTCCATCCGCTCTACCAGCAGGAACAGGCCCAGAAGGGCCATAAGCAGGGCAACCAACTCTATTCGGTACTCGCGGAGAAACTGTTTCATAGCATGTCCCCTTGTAAATAAGTCCAGCCTGACTGATAGTATACCAGATTTCAGCTCCTTTGGCAAAGCAAAAAGCCGCCTGTGCGTTTGACGCAGACGGCTTTTTAGAATATACTATCTGGAGGTTGGAGATTGGAGAGGTGACGTGCCATGACTATCCTACCCGAAGATCTGATAAAGCTGCTGTTAGCGGTGCTCGTCGGTGGACTCGTCGGCGCTGAGCGCGAGTTCCGCGACAAGGCGGCGGGCTTCCGCACGATCATCCTCATCTGCGTCGGCGCGACTCTGTTCACCATCTTCTCGCTCAAACTGGGCGGCGACAGAGACCCGGTGCGCATCGCCGCGAATATCGTCAGCGGTGTCGGCTTCCTCGGCGCTGGGGTGATCCTGCGCTACGGCGGTCGGATTCTGGGCCTGACGACGGCCTCCACCATCTGGCTCGCCGCAGCGTTGGGCATGGGCATCGGCGGGGGGCATTACCTACTTTCCAGTGCGGCGACTGGCATCATCCTGATCGTCCTCTGGGTCTTTCCTATGTTTGAAGAGCTAATTGACAAAGCCCGAACAGCGCGAACTTATGAGGTCACCTGCCAGGCCAACCGCGAGAAGTTTATGCAGTTGGAAGCCATGTTCGACCAGTGCAGCCTTCACGTGAGAAGCTGCCAGCAAATAAAACGCGGCGACGAGATGATCTGCACCTGGGAAGCTTTCGGATCGCCCAAGAATCACGCCCGACTTACGGAGATGCTCTTCGCTGACGCCGAGGTGAAGGCGTTCCGGTTCTAGTGAGGAGGAGACCATCCCAAACGAGAGAGGCTTCACCGAAACGATGGCTACCGAACAGCGAGGACGCAAAGGTATCTTGACCGTCACCCTGGGGCTGGTTGCCAACATCTTTCTGGCCGTGCTGAAGACGAGCATCGGCGTTCTGGGCCACAGTCCTGCCTTGCTTGCCGATGGCATCAACTCCACCTCCGATGTGGCCTACGGCATTGTGGTCAGTGTGTTCATGCGGCTGGCCGGTAAGCCGCCCGACGATGAGCATCCCTACGGTCATAGCCAAATGGAAAGCATCGCAGCAGTGATCGTGGGTTCATTTGTGATGACCACAGCCATCGCCATTTTCTGGGACGCGGTCAGCAACGTGTACGATCTGATGGTCGGACAAGGCGACTTCAGCGGGGCCGCGATTAGCGCTCTGTGGGTGGCATTGCTGACGGTGGGCCTCAAGCTGGGACTGGCGGCTTTTACCCAACGGGTTGGCCAACAAACACAAAACGCCGCCGTGCTGGCGCTGGCCTGCGACCATCGCAACGACGTATTCTCCGCCCTGGCAGCGACCATGGGCATCTTCTTTGGCCGGATGGGCTACCCGTGGATAGATCCACTGGCTGGGGCGCTGGTCGCGCTGGTGGTCCTTCGCACGGGCATTGAGATTTTGCGCGAGTCAACCGCAGATTTGATGGACACCTTGCCCGGCCGGGCACTGGCCCGGCAAATCACCGAATTGCTGAGCTCGATTCCAGGCGTGAAACAAATCGAAGAGATCCAGGCCCACCGCTTCGGGCCATACCTGGTAGCCAACGTTACCATCGGCGTCGAAGGCTCGTTGAGTGTGGCTGACGGTGATAAGATCGCCACTCAAGTAGAGCACACCTTGACCGAGCACATCGAGTTCATGCGTCGGGTTCACGTCCACTACCACCCAGCGACCTCGCCAGTCACGTAAGGGATCGAAACGATGACACATCTCCTCGTTCTCTCGCACATCCAAACGCGACCCCTCCTGCAAGCCCGAGAGGCCAGCCGGCATCGCGTCGAAGTCTCGCCCGACCTGGGGCTAACGACGGTTGAGGTGGTCATCGAACCAACAGGGGTGCGTTTCCCGAACGGCGAGTCGCTGCGCTGGGAGGCCATCGAAGAAATCAGCGCATCCGAGAACAACTGCTTCGTCGTCGAAGACGGTGAGCCGCGCAAGATCCAGGTCTTTTCGGAGTTCACCAACCTGCTCTACAGCCTGATGCCCACTTGCAAAGCACCCGCCATGCTGGTCTCTGGCATGCCGATGCACCGCATCAAAGGGACCGACCCGTACCACGACACCCTGGAGAAGATCAGGACCGTCAAGCCCATCGTCGGGCGCGTGCTGGACACGGCCACCGGCCTGGGCTACACCGCCATCGAAGCGGCCAAAACCGCCGATCACGTGGTCACCATCGAGCTGGACCCGGCCGCGTTGGAGATCGCGCGGCTCAACCCCTGGTCACGAGACCTTTTCGACAATCCCAAAATCACCCAACGCATCGGCGATAGCTACGACTTGATAGAAGAATTCGACGACCAGACATTCACCCGCATCATCCACGATCCGCCAGCCTTCAGCCTGGCCGGCCATCTCTACGCCGGCGAATTCTACGTCGAGCTACACCGCGTGCTGCGGCGCGGCGGCCGGCTGTTTCACTACGTTGGCAATCCGGAGAGCAAGTCCGGCGGCAACATCACCCGCGGCGTGATGCGTCGTCTCCAGGAAGCCGGCTTCTCGCGCGTCGTGCGCCGGCCTCGCGCCTTTGGCGTGCTGGCGTTTAAGTGATGAACTCTTCTCCCGCTCCGGCGGG
>CAYNWI010000029.1:0-14112 GCA_964400825.1 uncultured Anaerolineae bacterium
GCGATGTTGGAGGCGCAGCCGTAGGACTCGAACTTGACGTCGGTGAGGCGCAGGTCTTCCGGGTCCACCTTCAGATAGACGGCCACCATGTCGCCGCAAGCGGGGCTGCCTTCGATTGACTTGGCATCGGCATCCTCGATCCGTCCCACGTTGCGCGGATGCCTGAAATGTTCCATCACGGTCTCACTGTATGGTAATGGCATGTCACTACTCCTTTCCCAACGGGCTTATGGCCCGCAAATTCTCGATTACGTCCGCTATGGCATCTGCCACCGCGTCCACGTCCTCGGCCTGGTTGAAGCGGCCAAAGGTAAAGCGCACCGAGCCGTGCGCCCGCTCGTGGTTGCCGCCGATGCCCAGGATGACGTGGCTGGCCTCCAACGAGCGGCTGAAGCAGGCCGAGCCGGTGCTGACGGCGAAACCCCGCATGTCCAGGTGCAGCAGGATGGACTCGCCCTCGACGAAGCGGAACGAGACGTTGGCGTTGTGGGGCAGCCGCAGCGTGGGATGGCCGTTGAGGCGCGAGTGCGGAATCCGCAGCAACCGCTCGATCAGCCGGTCGCGCATCTCCTGCAGTCGAGCCGTCTCCTCTGGCGTTACCAACTCCACCGCCCTGGCGAACCCGACCGCGCCGGGGATGTTCTCCGACCCGGCCCGCAGGTTGAACTCCTGAAAGCCGCCGTCCATCCACTTGGCCAATGGCGTGCCCTGGCGCACGTACAATCCGCCCACCCCCTTGGGGCCGTGGATCAGGTGCGCCGTCACTGTGACCAGGTCAACTGGCACTTCGCGCACGTCCAGCGGCACCCGCAGGAAGCTGTGCGTAGCGTCGGTGTGGAACAACACGCCCCGCTCCCGACAGATCGCGCCGATAGCGGCCAGGTCTTGCAGCGTGCCAATCTCCTGGTTGGCCGCCTGCGCCGAGACCAGGATCGTCTGCGGCGTTATCGCCTCGCGCAGTTGATCCAGGTTCAGCCGCCCGTACTCGTCCACGTCGAGATAGGTCACCTGGAAGCCTTGCTTTTCCAAAGCCCTGGCGCTGTGGAGGACGGGGAAGTCCTCGATTCTGGAGACGACGATGTGTCTGCCCTTCTTTCCGCCCAGGGCCATAGCCACCCCCTTGAGAGCCATATTACTGGACTCAGTGCTGCCGGAGGTGAAGATGAACTCCTCAGGCACGGCCCCCAGGGCACGGGCAATCGTGGCTCTGGCAGCGTCCAGGACATCCCTGGCCTCGATGCCCAGCGAGTAGCCGAACTGAGAGGTAGCCACCGCGTAAGTTTCAAGAAAGTAGGGTTTCATCGCCTCCAGCACGCGCCCGTCCAGGCGAGTAGCGGCGGCGTTATCCAGATAAACAAACTCACCAAACATATTCACGCTTCTCCTCCCCATGTTTCACTCTTCGGCCTCCAGAACGATCTCGAAGGCACAAGTGATCGCGCCGGTGGGACAGACCTCTTCGCACAGGCAACAGCCCTCTAGTCCCTCGGTGCCGAGACATACTTCTGGGCAATCGAATATCGGCCCCCGTTCTCCCAGTTCCACGGCATGGCAGGGGCAGGCCTCCACACATAGACCGCAGAGATTACAAAGAGTCTCGTCAAGCTGAGGCAATGTCCACGTCATATTCATACCCACCTTCTGCAGTACTATTCCCCCGCTCTCGCTGGACCCTGGTCCAGCGGCCTCAGCGGACTAGGGTCCGCTGCGAGCATAAAGCAGATACCTCCCGCATCAAAAAACGACTGCCCTTATTATATCATCAGGGCAGTCGCCTGTCTATGACAAAAGTCTCTTTGCTCCTAAGTGCCGCCACCGTCTGCGCCCGATCGCCACCGCCGTCGTGCATCAGCACGATGGCCCCCTCTTGTCTCCCACCTACTCTACCGTCACCTCGACGTGATAAGTCGGCTTGCCCTGGGTAAGAACAGGGTATGCCTGGGTATTGGTGAAAAGCGGATTCCCATCTTTATCTTTGATAGTGACTTCGAGAACATAGGTGTTTTGGGGGTCAATGGCCGGCGCGTAGTAGGTGGCCTCAAACTCGATGGGAAACTGGGTCACGTCGAAAATGAGCTGCCCGCCGACCTGCGTCCCCATCGCATCCATCACCTTCACTTCCATCTGCGCTTTTTCCGGGAGGGTAGCTTCTGCCGGGGCGACGATCCTACCCGTCACCGCGTACAGTTTACTGAACGTCATACTGCCGCTGTCTGCCAGGTTGAGGATCAGGCTGTCGCCTTTCCGCTCGTAGGTGGCAACTTGCCCCAGCAGGCCAATGTACTCATCGTATTGTGAGCTTGGCCCACATTCGGCCAGGGTCATCGGGCCAAGTTCCAGGGTGAGACTGTTGCCCTCCAGGGCGTAGCCGCCGCTGCCAACGTTGCAGTCGGCCTTGATGTTGAGCTGCCCGCCGGGAAGCAATTCCAATCGGTAAGCGGGGGGATAGATGACGACGACGTCGCTCTGACCCGCCGCGTCGTCGAAGCGCTCCCATTTCCAGACGATGCCGACGATGTCTGGACTGGTGGCCGGGCCTGAACTGATGACCTGGCTAGAGGTCTGCTCCAGCTCGTCCCCTCGAAGAGCATAGGTCTGCACCACCCGCTGCGTGGGGCAGCACAGCGGATCGTCGGGGCCGTGGGTGATCATCTCCAGCACAATCTGCCCGCCTTCAATCGCCAGCGACTCGATTCGCACGCGGTCGCCCAGCGAGCAGGTAGCCAGGTGTACCGGCTCGCCGCCCTCGTTGCGCACTGCTTCCAGGGAAATGAACGTACCGCTGCCGCCCGCATTGGCCGCCAGAATCACCGCTGCATCCTCGACGCCGTCGTCATCCAGATCGCCAAACGCGATCGGCTCGACGAGGGTGACAGTCGGGCGCGACGCGCCGCCCTCGACGAAGGGCTCGCCTTCGTAGTGGCCATCGGTCAAGGTAATGGTGCCGCTCTCTTCCAATTCGGAAGGATAGGTGGTGTTTTGGAGCAATTCCAAAGTGAGTGGGGGCACCGGAGTAAGCGTTGGGGTAGGCGGCACTGGGGTTGGCGTTGCAGTCGGCTGTGGCATCGGCGTGGAGGTTGGAACAGGGGTAGCTGTTGGGGCCGGTATTGGGGTAGCGGTGGGCTCGGGTGCGGCAGGGGGAACAGGCGTCGCCGTGGGGGGCGGCGCGGCGCAGGCGGTGAGCACTGCCAGGGTCAGCAGTGCGGTGAGGGCAATTCTTAGTCCTGTTTTCAAAGTCAAAGTTGAGCCATAAGCCATGTTTTTCTCCTTTCCGGTCAGTGAGCCTTGTCAGGCATCACTCCAAATCCCATTAATTGCGGCGAGCTGTATAACTACCCATGAGCCAGAAAGACCATCAATCCTGCCATAATTGTACCATCAGGACAGCCGTCTGTCTGTGACAAAAGTCTCTTTTCCCTACCCGCCCGCCGCCTCCCGCTCCAGGCCCTCCCGATCCACCACGATGATCCGCCCGCGCTCTCGACGGATCAGGCCATCGTTGGCAAAGGCCCGCAGCGTGCGGCCCACCACCTCGCGCACAGTGCCGATGTGCGCAGCGATTTCCTCTTGCGTCCAGCGTTTGGGATGTCGCATGCCCTCGGCCTGGGCCAGCAAAAAACGCGCCAGGCGGGTGCTCACCGTGTGCAGGGCCAGGCCCTCCACCATGTCGCCCAGATGCCGCACCCTGGCCGCCAGTCGCTCCAGGATAGGCAGCGCCACTTCGTGGTACTCGCGCACGATTCGCCGGAAGCGCTCGCATGAGATGGTGTAGAGCGTGGCCTCCGTCAGAGCGTCCACCGTGGCCGGATTGGGTCCGCCGTCGAGCACGGGGACGAGGTTAAAGAACTCGCCGGGTCCGAGGTAGGCCAGCACGTGCTCGCGGCCTTCGAGCGACAGACGATGTACCCGCACCACACCCCGGACGACAAAGTACACCGCCTGGCAGGGTTCGCCTTCCGAGATGATCATCTGGGCAGGCGAGAAGGTGCGCTCGTGGATGTGGGGCGCGATTTCCAGCAGGGCATCGTCGCCTAGCCCGGCCAAGAGCGGTAACTGACGCAAGGTCTGAGCAGTGATAGCCATCAACATCCCAGGTCTTTGCCACGAATTACACAAATTTTCACTGATTTATTTTCTTTCAGACGGTCGTCCCGTCCGGTATGACGGCGTTCTTGGGGATGACGACAATCCCATCACGAATTACGTAGAGTTCCTCTTCCCGGTCCGGCTCTCCCTCGTGGGAACGGATAACAACTCCCTGTCCGATGCGAGCGTTTTTGTCAATGATCGCCCGCTCAATGTGAGCACTCTGGCCAATGCCCACGTGGGGCCGCCCCAGGCGACGGTTTTCCGCTTTTTCGTCGTCGTCCTCGTAGAAGTCGGCGCCCATCATCACCACCTGGCGCAACTGTGCCCCTGGCCGCACCACACTGCGCAGGCCGATGATACATTCCTCGATGTCCGAGTCGTATAGCCAGCAGCCTTCCGCCACCACTGCCCGTTCCAGCCGGCAGCCATCTATCCGCGAGGGGGGCAGAAAGCGCGAACGGGTGTAAATGGGCTGGTGGGGGTCGTAGAAGTCAAAAAGCGGGTCAGGCCGGGTGAGGGCCAGGTTGGCCTCGTAGAAAGCGGCGATAGTGCCGATGTCCTCCCAATAGCCGTCGAAGGGGAAAGCGTAAACACGCACCGATTCGATGGCCGCCGGGACAATATGTCGGCCAAAGTCGTCGCCGCTGCACTCTTCCAGCAGGCGAACCAGCACGTCCATCCTAAAAACGTAAATGCCCATTGAGGCCAGGTAGGGTCGCTCGTCTCCGTGGCGGCTCTCCAGTCCCTCCAGTTCCTCTGCCCCCTGAGGCTTCTCCCGGAAGGCGACAATGCGCCCCTCGTCGTTGGTCTGGAGGATACCGTAGCGGGGCGCATCCGCCGCTGAGACGGGAAGGACAGCGATGGTGACATCGGCCCGGCTTTCCCGATGGAGACGGATGAACTCGCTGTAGTCCATGCGGTAGAGATGGTCACCAGCCAGGATCAGCACGTCCTCCGCTCCCCGGCTGAGGAAACGGTGCATCTGCTGGCGAACCGCGTCCGCCGTCCCCTGGTACCAATCGGTGCTGGTCAATGTCTGCTCAGCAGGCAAAATCTCGACGAAGCCGGCGGAGAAGACATCGAACTTGTAGGTGCGGTAGACGTGGCGATGAAGGGAGGCCGAAAGGAACTGGGTGAGGACGAAGATGCGGGTGACGCCGGAGTTGATGCAGTTGCTGATGGGGATGTCAATCAAACGGTATTTGCCGCCGATGGGCACAGCCGGTTTGGCTCGCAACTTGGTCAGCGGATAAAGGCGGCCTCCTCGCCCGCCGCCGAGCACAACAGCCAGTACATCCTGAAGTTGCATCGTCTTCCTCCTTCGAGTTTCACTCACCTTACGCTCGCAGCGGACCTGGTCCGCCGCTCCCGCTAGACAAGACTTCTCCGCCGTTTCCTGAACAGCAAGCCCACCACCAGCATCAGGGCGGCCAGCGCCGTCGTCACCCAGGCGGCTGTCGCCACCACTGGTGTTCCCGCGTGCTTGACGGCGATGCCCGCGAAGGCCCACACGATGACCAGCATGTAGGCCACGTCGCCTCGTGTCAGGCTCACCGCCGAGGCGATGCCCACACCAGCCACCAGCATGATGACCGTCCAGGCCTCAGGGCTGATGCCCCAACCATTCCAGTTGAGGTAGTCCAGGAGCGAGGTCACGTTGGCGATGGTGGCCACGGTGATCCAGCCCAGGTAGATGCTGAACGGGACGTGCACCAGCCACTTCTCGGCTGCGGGAACCTGAGCGCGGCCGATGTCCAGGCGCAGGTAGATGGCGATCAGCAGCAGCAGGAGCGCGAGCATGGCCACCAGGGTCAAGGGGAAGACCTCGTAGTGCCACAGGAAAAGCCAGGCGATGTTGGCCAGGCAGCTCAGAACGAACAGGGTGCCGATGCTGCGCAGGCGCGGATTGTCCCGCCGGGATGGCAGCGCCTGGTAGACGGCAAAGGCAACCAACCCCACGTAGATCAATCCCCAGATGGAGAAGACGTAGCCAGCCGGCACGAAGTACACCTGGAACCGGTCTGAGATCTCGCCCGTCGTCTGCCCGTTGAGCGGGAGCGCATTGGCCAGTCCATTGATCACAATGACTGCCATCACAGCCAGCACATTGATCCATTGTCTCAGAGTATCTTTCTTCATCAATCCAACCTCCATAATCTATTTCGTTGACGAGGAAACCAGGGGATAAAAGCACTGGTGGTTTCCATTTGATCCTGGGCGTCGCGGAGGGCGTAGTGTGTGAGTTGACGGTTGCTCAAGTAGCGAGCAGCGACGTAGCGCATCGTGGTCTCCGACCAGTGCACGCCGGTCAGTCCCATAGCGTAAGCTGCTAACGGACGATCACACGATGACGGCTTCTACACCCGTCTCGGCCTCGATTTCGGTGGCGAAGGCCTCCAGGTCGGACGGCACAAAAGCGCTTTCCGTGCCAGCCGGATGGCCCAGCACCACCAGGCCGACTTCCTCCTCGCGGGCGGCCGCCTTCAACTCGTCCCGGAACTCCCCGCGCCGGAGCAGGTAATCGGCGGCTACTCCATGCTTCTGGGCCCGTTCCTGGGCCATGGCCAGCAGGAACTCGCCCATGTGGCCCATCTCCTCGGCCACCACGTCGGGACGGACGGCGCGCCCCGTCTTGTCCAGAAAATGGGTATCAACCACGAAGAGGAACAACAACTCATCGTCCCGCTCTTTGGCCAGGGCAATCGCCGCGTCCTGGGTGTCGTAGCTGGCCTCGCCGCCGCGCGTAGCGCATAAGATTTTGCCCATCATACCCTCCTAAAATCTGATGAAGAGCCACAACGTCCCGGCAAGCACGGTGACGATCATGGCCGGGAGACCGACCTTGATGAAGTTCTTATAGGTTATGGGATAACCCGCCCGCTCGGCGATGCCGGCCGTCACCAGGTTGGCCGAGGCGCCGATGAGGGAGCTGTTGCCTCCCAGGGCTGATCCCACCGACAGTCCGTAGAACAGCACCTTGCTCCCCGCGCCCGGCACGGTGCGGGTTAGGAAACCGACCACAGGCAGCATGGCCGCCGTGAAGGGGATGTTGGCAATGACGCCCGACAGGATGGCCCCGGCCCAGATCAGCACCAGTAGCGCCACCGACAGATTCTCTCCCACCAGTGCCTTGATCCCAGTAGCGATGAGGCTGATGAGCCCCACCTCCTGGATGGCGCCGACGAGGATGAACAAGGCGATGAAAAACATCAGCGTCGTCCAATCCACCACTTTCAGCATCTCCTCGATGTCGGGCGCGACCCACATCAGCATGGCCACCGCGCCCAGGATGGCCGTCACCGCTGGCACCAGGTGGATACGCTCGCCGATGACGAAGAAGATCAGCATCACCACGAACACGATGCCCGCCTTGGTGAGCTTTTGGGGCTGGGTGATGCGCCCGCTCTCCTTGAGTCGCTCCAGCAACGCCTCCGACAGTCCGCCGCCTCGGGTCAACAGTTGGTGGCGATAAGCGATGAGGACGTAGACGATGAGAGCGACCAGGGCCAGTAGCACGCCGGGCGTCAGGTTGACGAGAAAGTCGTCGAAGGAGATGTCGGCGTAGGAGCCAATGAGGATGTTGGTCGGCGTGCCGATGAGGGTGCTGATGCCGCCCACGTTGGAGGCCAGCACCTCTGGCATCAGCAGCGACAGGGGATTGATGCCCACCGCCAGCGCGATCTGGATGGTCATGGGCGTCATGAGCAGCATGGTGGTCACGTTGTCCAGCAGCGCGGAGGCCACAGCGGTGATGATCATCAGAATGACTACCAGCAGCCAGGCCCGCCCACCGGAGAGACGATAGGCCTGGTAAGCCAGCCATTGGAAGATGCCCGTCTCCTCAATGACGCCGATGACGATCATCATCCCCATCACCAAAAAGATGACGTCAAAATTCACGTATTCTATGGCCCGTTCAAAGTCGAAGATGAACAGATCGGGGCGGATCGCGCCGCCCACGAAGCTGGTGCCCAGCACCACCGCCACGCCCAGCAGCGCGGCCATGGCGTTGTGCAGCTTCTCCAGGGCGATGAGCACCAGGATGGCCACGAAGGTCAGCGTCGCTATCCAGAAGCCCAGGGTCAGCCGCCGCTTGAGGGTGATGTCGGGCAGGCGCAGGGTGTGGCCCTGGCGCAGGTGGTCCAGGTCGTCAGCCTCGGCAATCCACGTCGTCGTCTCAAAGTGGGGACGCTCGATCTCCACCCGCAGCGAGTCCATCGCGTCCTCAGGCAAGTCAAGCACGAAGACGCCATTGGCCTGGCTCTCGCCGACGACGGTCGGCTCCTCTGCGTCGTTCAGGTAGGCAGCCACCTCGGCGCCGCGCACCGGCTCGCCCTGCGAATCAATCACGCAGCCAGCCAGGGTTGGAGGGCCAGCCGCGTACGCCAGTGATGAGCTCAAACAGCCCATCTGGCTCACCCCCACGATGAGCACCAGCAGGGTTACTATTTGAACCTTGAGCTTTGAGCTTTGAGCTTTAAACTTTTTAACTCTCCTCCTCACCATCCTCTTTCTCCTCGCCGCTCTCCTCGTCATCTTTCTCCTCGCCGCTACCCCCTTCCTCCTCCCTATCCTCCTTGCCAAAATCCCTCATTGTCTCTGCCAGTTCCATCAGACGTCTGTCCACTCGGTCATTCACTGAATCCTCCTCGAAGATCCCATCTTCTTTCCTTGCCCCGGCCTTGACCCCGGTCAGGATCTCGATCCCCTCGTCAACGGCCTTCACGGACCAGATGTGGAACTTGCCCTCCCTGACCGCCTCCACCACCTCTTCTTTGAGCATCAGGTTCTGCACGTTGCTTTCGGGGATGAGCACCCCCTGCTCGCCGGTCAGTCCCTTGGCCTGGCAGGTCTCGAAGAAGCCCTCGATCTTCTCGTTCACCCCGCCGATGGCCTGCACCTCCCCCTTCTGGTTAATGGAGCCGGTGACGGCGATGCCCTGCTTGATGGGCAAACCGGAGAGGCTGGAGAGAAGGGCGTAAAGCTCCGTGCTGGAGGCGCTGTCTCCTTCCACCTCTGAATAGCTCTGTTCGAAGACCAGGCTGGCCGAGAGGCTGAGAGGCTTATCCTGAGCATACTTCTCGATCAGATAGCCGCTCAGGATCATCACCCCCTTAGTGTGGATAGGGCCACCCAGCTTGGCCTCCCGTTCGATGTCCATGAGCCCCTCCCGGCCTGGGCCTACGCTGACGGTAATCCGAGAAGGCTGGCCGAAGGCGATATCCCCCCAACTGAGAACAGAGAGACCATTCACCTGGCCCACTTCCTCCCCCGTCGCGTCAATCATGACGGCGCCTCGCTCGATCATCTCATTGACGCTCTCCTGAACGAGATTGGAACGGTAGAACTTCTCCTCAATGGCCTTCTGCACGTGAGCGGCGGTCACGTAGGCCGCATCGTCCTGGGTGGCATAGAAGCTGGCCTCGCGGATGATGTCCGAGATCTCGCCGAACCTGGCGGATAGCTTTTCCTGATCCTCAGCCAGGCGGGAGCTGTGCTCAATGAGCTTAGCCAGGGCCGAGGCATCGAGGTGTTTCAAACCCTCCTCACCACAAAGGGTGCAGACAAAGGCGGCGTAGTCCCTTATGTTGTCGCCTGTGCGATCCATGCGGGTGTCGAAATCGGCTTTGACCTTGAAGAGCTCACCGAAGTCCTCGTCCATGTCGTAGAGTAAATAGTACGGCATGGGCTGCCCAATGAGAACTATTTTAGCATTCAGAGGGATAGGTGCAGGCCGCAGGCTCTTGGTAGTGACGAAGCCCAACCTCTCCCCGGCCTCCTCCACGGCGATCTCCTTATTCCTGAGAGCCCGCTTCAAGCTATCCCAGGAGAAGAGATTGCGCAACACCTCCTCGGCGGGAAGCACCAGATAGCCGCCATTGGCCCGATGGAGGGAACCCTCCCTGATCATGGTGAAATCGGTGATCAGAGCGCCGAACTGGGCTTCCTTCTCTATACGGCCGAAGAGGTTGTTGTAGGTGGGGTTGAGCTCCATGACCACCGGCGCCCCTTCGAGCTCGGAGTTATCCACCACTACGTTCACCTCGTACTTTCTGAAGGGCAGTTCCCCTGCCCCAGGCATGGTGAGAGGAGAGGCAGGTTGGGCCTCAGCTTCTCCCCTGAACTGGGAGAGGTTCTCCACGATGTCGTCCCGTACCTCCTTCAGGTAGGCCACGACCTCTGGCAGGTGCTGGTATTTCTCCGTCAATTCACTGACCGGGGGGGCCACAGCATATAGCACTACCTCCTGATCCAACCCCCGTAGTGCTTCATTGGCCTTCTTCTCCAGTCCCCTCACCTGCCTCATGGCTCTCTTTAGCTCCTCTTGCAGGCCCTCCCGCTTCTGTTGCACTTCTTCTTTTATTGCCGGGCTTAGAGCCATGAATTCCTCTTCGCTGAGGGGCTTTCCCTCCCTCACAGGAATGATCAACAGACCCATAGGGCTCATTTGTAGAAGGAATCCCTCCTCCTGGGCCTTGTCGCCCATTTGAGAGAGAAGCTCTTGCCTCTGTCTTTGAAAGCCCTGGACGGTCTCTTCCCGTTGGGCGGCATATTCGTCGCTTTCGAAGACCCTGGGGATCTCGCGTCGCGCCCCCTCCACCAGGTTCTTCACGTCCTTTTGGAATTCACGCCCTCGGCCTGGGGGCAGGCGGAGGACATTGGGGCGATAGGGGTCACGAAAGCTGTTCACGTAGCACCAGTCGGGGGGCACAGCCTTGCCTCTGGCCACTTCCTCCAGGAAGCGCCTGACAGCCGTGGTCTTCCCAGTGCCAGACGGCCCAGCCACGTAAATGTTGAACCCCAAATCCTGGATCCCCAGCCCAAACTCAAGCGCTCTGACCGCCCTCTCCTGGCCGATGATAGTTTCGAGAGGCTCCATCTCCTCAGTTGACTCGTAGCCCAGCATTTGGGGATCGCAGGTCCTTCGCAGCTTATCAACAGGTAGCTCTGTTACCATTTCGTCTCTCCTAATCTCAGGATTTTTGATACAAGCTCCAAGGCCCGTCCCTCTGATCTATTGAAGACTTCCAAAGTCTACTTTCAGACGACCTCTCAGTCCTCAAGGGCCGCGATGATGGTGCGGCAGAAGGCAGGCAGGTCATCGGGAAAGCGCGAGGTGATGACGTTGCCATCCTGCACCACCTCCTGGTCTACGTAGGTCGCGCCAGCGTTGATGACGTCGTCCTTGATGGCGCTGACACAGGTGACCTGGCGGCCCTTCAAGATGCCCGCCGACACCAGCACCCACCCGGCGTGACAGATGGCGGCCACCACCTTGCCCTGCTCGTCGGCCTCCCGAACCAGGTTGAGGATGGACTCGTAGCGCCGCAACAGGTCCGGGGCGTAGCCGCCGGGCACGATGACGGCGTCGAAGTCGGCGGCCTCGACCTCGTCGGCGGCGGCATCCACCGTCACCGGGTAGCCGTGCTTGCTGGTGTAGGTCTCCGCGCTGCCCGTGCCGATGACTCTCACCTCGGCGCCCGCCTCTCGCAGCCGCAAGAGAGGATACCAAAGCTCCAGTTCCTGGTAGCTGTTCTCCGCCAGGATTGCTATGCGTTTACTGGTTAAACTCATTGTTGGCCTCCTTTATGTTATGTTATTACCCTGTCATTGCGAGCGACCGTAGGGAGCGAAGCAATCCCCTCCGTTGCGGGCTGGGGATTGCTTCGTCGCTCCGCTCCTCGCAATGACACCACTCACTCCCCAAACAACTCTGCCATGTCCTGCACCGCGCTCCGCACCTCCCCTGCTCCCATGTCCCTGTAGAACACCTCATCGTACTTGCGGGTGCGCACCTGGATGGGCATGGGCACGGCGTGGCCCATGAGGAGGACTTGCTCGCGAGTGTCCAGGCTCGCCAGCGCGCTCCGCAGGGTGCTGCGGTCGGCCACGCCGGTCAGCACGGCGTCAATATCCCGCTCCTCGGTCAGCTTGCCAGAGACGCGGGTGCCGAGCTGGCTCATCACCTCAGGATCAATGCCGCTGGGCCGCTGGTCAATGACCATGAGCGTGACGTTGTACTTGCGCATCTCGCGGGCGATCTGGCCGAAGATGGTCTGCCTGGTCGCCGCTGGATTGAGGAACTTGTGGGCCTCCTCGATGGTGATCATCAAGGGGCGGGGCGCGTCGCTGAGCTTCTTGGTCTCCTCGTAGCGCTCGACTTTCCGCTGGTAGAGGCGGCGGATGCGGCGGGTGACGACGTTGGCTACCAGCATGTAATCCAGCGCGCTGCTGTAGCGCCCGAACTGGAGGATGATGTGCTTGCCCTTATCCAGCGCGGCCACCATGTCGTCAATGATGTTGAAGTGAGCCTGTTCGGCCACGTATCCCCGCCGCTTGATAACCCTCAGCTTGCGCTGCAGGGCGGTGGTGGCCTCCGGGTGGGCGCCGCTGGCCTGACAAAACGCCTGCACCCCGTCGGGCGACATCCCCAGCAATTCCTGCAGCCAATCCTCCCTGTAGACGTCGTTGAGAAGCCCCGCCGTGGCCGCCGTGGTGGGACGGAGGTCCAGCTCGTCGGCCAGCAGCATCACGTCCTCCGCCTCGATCTGATTGAGGCCGATCTGGAGGGTCACGTCCACGTTTTGGCGAGCAGCGGCCTTCTCATCCAGCGAGTAGACCATCACACGGCTGCCGAAGATTTGACGCAGCCCCTTGACCCACACCCCATCTTCCGACTGCTTGTCAAAAGCGTACTCGCTGTGCATGTCGAAGATGAGATTGACGGCCGCCTCCGACTTTATGATGCCAGAGAGGATGATGCGGGCCAGGAAGCTCTTGCCCGTGCCCGTCTGGCCGAAGATGCCGTTGGAGCGCTCCACCAGGCGGTCGAGCTTGACGCAAATGGGGATGTCCATGGTCAGCGGCGTGCCCAGGGCGAAATTCCGCCCGCCCTCCTCGCCGAAGACACTACGGAAGTCCGTGGCATCGGCCTGGCACAGCTCGGCGAAGTGCATGGGAATAGTGCGCACCGGCTGCGGCGGCGACAACTCGTCGAGGAAGGTGAGCTCGTCTCCCTTCTCCAGCATGAGCCGGGGCCTGACCTCAACCGTGGCGTAGGTGTTAATGCCTGACAGGGCCTGGGTGATAAAGGGCGAGGCATCGCGGGGCGGGTTGGCCAGCAGCGTGGGGTCAGTGGCCCGCAGTTGCAGGTCCGAGATCATGCTGAAATAGAGGTTATGTTTCCCCTCCACAATCACGAAATCGCCGATGCGCAGATCCTCCGTCGAGCAGCCCGCATCCAGCCGCACCGTTAACCCCGCATTGAACGCGCCGTCAGTCACTACGCCTAGTCGTTTGCGTTTCATGCCTCTCCACTCCTCGGATCAGTTGGATATTGGATATTGGGTATTGGGTATTGCGCCTGGCTGGCCTTGATCTCCAGCGCCCAGTCGGTCTCGTCGTTGAGGATCTTGCGGCCCATTTCGTCCCCGTAGGCGGTGAGCTCGGGGATGTTGCTGACGTCGTCCATCGGGATGGATCTGTCCAGGTCCACCTGGAAGCGGCGGAAGTCCAATTGCTCGAAGAAGGTGCGCACCAGGTGCACCTGCTGGTCGTCGGCCGTCTGGAGGAAGGCGCCCAGCACCGGCCCAATCCAATTCCAGGCCCACCAGCGGTTGGCCTCGCCCGGCTGGAGCGTGTGCGGCTCGCGGCCCGTGCCCAGGCTGATGAGCGTCGTCTCGGCCGGGTCCCATTGCAGGCAGAAGCGCGCCTCGTAGGCCGCCAGATAGCACGGGTTGCCGTACGAGCCCACGCCGCCGTCCACGTACCGTCCCTCGACCGGCGGGAAGTAGGTGGGCACCGTGCAAGAGGACAGCACTGCCCGCACCACCGGCCAGGTGACGTACTCCTCCTTCCACGGCTTGATGAATCGTGTGCGTTTCTCCACCAGATCGAAGGCCGTGATGACCACGTCGGTGGGCGGGTCGGCCGACCAGAAATCGCCCATCATCATCCCGCCGACGTGTTGCTTGAGGGCGGCCTCCGTTGGCTCCGGGGAGTAGCGGTAGCGAGTGAGCGGCC
>CAYNWI010000030.1:0-8346 GCA_964400825.1 uncultured Anaerolineae bacterium
TCAACAACTTCTCTGGTTCGGCTATCGTAGACGGCAGCGAGGAGGTATCGGTGGTGGTGAAGCAACGACATAACGATAAGACTTATGCCTACAGCGGCTTCCCGGACTCGTCTGTTTTTGGCTTCACCCCAGGCACCCCGATCTATTTGCCCATTCATCTATGTGACTACTACGGCTGGTATTCCCACGCGACGGTACAGAACACTGGCAACAACTTCACCTGGGTCCTGGTAGAATACTACAACAACTTGGGCAACCTTGTTTATTCTCAAGACATCGGTATTGATCCTGGAGCATCCCAGGATGTTTTCTACCTTTACCCTCCACCAGATTACAGAACCAGTGCCATGAAGCTCACCTCCACCAATGGGCAGCCGATCGTGGCCACGGCAACCCAGTACAACGCTCCATACGTCCACCAAAGCACTAAGACCAGCAGCTATATCGGCTCCAGTGCCGGTGGCAATGATGTCTACCTGCCCGGCCTGTATAAGAATTACTACGGCTGGACTTCCTCCTTCCGTGTTCAGAATCTAAGTTCCTCTGAAGCATCGGTGACCATAAGGTACTATGACGAAGATGGCGCCAATCCACTCACGGAGTCTGCCACCATTCAGCCGCAGGGATGGCTGGAGTTCTATCAGGGGGATGATCCTGAGCCTCCGAGTAGTTTCTCTCGCTCGGCATGGATACACTCGACTCAACCGATTGTGGCTGTGACGAATCAAGAGACCTCCTCTGATCATCAGAGCTATAGCGGTTTCATTAGCGGGGCGCGAGCGATTTACCTGTCGTTGGTACAGCAAAACTACGACGGATGGTTTACCGGCATCCAGGTTCAAAACACCAGTGGGGTGACAGCTACCGTGACGATAAAGTTCTATCATGCCAATGGTGCCTTTGCAGGAAGCACAGTTCCTTTGGAGATCGCCGCTTATGCTTCCAGGGTCTTCTACGACGAGATACCCAACGGCTTCAATGGGTCGGCGGTGGTGACGGCCGACAAAGACGTGGTCGCTATTGTGAACCAGAACAACGATGGTATCTCTGATGGAGCACTGAGCTACAGCGGTCTCGATTAGAAAGTCGGGCTCCTTGGTGCTGGGCCCTTTTGCTGGACGCGAAAGCTCCGACCGTAAGCCACGGTCGGAGCTTTTTCGTTAGGCCAAGGTTCTGCGGGTGAGAATCAGCAGTGAGTTCAGACTGTAACCTTAAAATTTCCCCAGACGGCTCTTTTTCAGCCCTCCAGAGCTATGCTAAAGGGGATTTTGTAGTATAATACAGGTAGCACCTATAGGAGCGTTTCATGCGTCCCTTTGTTCACCTCCACGTGCATAGCGAATACTCTCTGCTCGATGGTCTGGGTCGGGTAGAGGATTTGGTTGTCCGAGCCAAGGAGCTGGACATGCCGGCCCTGGCCCTCACCGACCACGGGGTCATGTACGGAGCCATCGAGTTCTACCGGGCGGCTAAGAAGCACCGGGTAAAGCCCATCATCGGCATCGAAATGTACATCGCCTCCCGTGGCATGAAGCAGAGAGACTCCAAAAAAGACAGGAAATCTCACCACATAACCCTGCTGGCCAAAGACAGCAGCGGCTATCACAACCTGCTCCAGATAGCCACGGCCGCAGAGCTGGAGGGCTTCTACTACAAACCCCGCGTGGACAAAAAGTACCTGGCCAGGCACGCCGAGGGGCTGATCGCCCTCTCTGGCTGCGGCTCAGGGGAGATTCCCCGACTTATTTTGAATGGACAATTGGACAAAGCGCGCCAGGTGGCCGCCTGGTACCGCGACGCTTTTGGACAGGACAACTTCTACCTGGAGCTGCAGAGGCACGAGGGCCTCCCTGAGTTTAAGCAAATTAACGAGGGGCTCATTACCCTGTCCAATGAAATGGGCATCCCTCTGGTGGCTACCAACGATGTCCACTACGTGCGATCCGAGGAGGCCAAAGCCCAGGAGATCCTCCTCTGCATCCAGACCAATACCACCATCAACAACCCCAAGCACATGACCATGGGCGACGAGAGCTTCTACCTCAAGAGCGGCGAGGAGATGGCCGCTCTCTTCTCCGACGTGCCGCAAGCAGTGGAAAACAGCCTGCTCATCGCCGAAGAATGCAACCTGGACTTGGAGAGGACGGGCTATCACTTGCCAGTCTTCGAGGTTCCCGAAGGTTACGACGCCGAGAGCTACTTGCGCCACTTGTGCCAGCAGGGCTTGAGGGCTCGCTATGCCGTCATCACGCCAGAGATCGAGGCTCGCCTTCAGCACGAATTGAGCATCATTCACCGGATGGGTTTCGATACCTATTTCTTGATCGTCTGGGATCTGGTGCGTCACGCCAGGGATCGGGACATCTGGTGGAACGTGCGTGGCTCCGTGGCGGGCAGCATCGTGGCCTATACCATGGGCATCACTAATCTGGACCCGCTGAGGCACGGTCTCATCTTCGAGCGCTTCCTCAATCCGGGGCGAGTGACCATGCCCGACATTGACCTGGACTTCCCCGACGAGCGCCGCGACGAGATGATCAAGTACACGGTGGAAAAATACGGCCAGGATATGGTGGCCCAAATCATCACCTTCGGCACGATGGGCGCGCGGGCAGCCATCCGCGACGCCGGGCGAGCACTGGACATACCACTGCCTGAGGTGGACGCGGTGGCCAAGCTGATCCCCTTTGGCCCGAAGGTCAAGATCCAGGATGGCCTGGATAAAGTATCCGAGCTCCGAGATCTATACGAGGGCAAGGACTACATCAAGGAGCTTATTGATACAGCCAGGAGTCTGGAAGGTGTGGCTCGCCATGCCTCGACCCATGCGGCTGGTGTGGTCATTGCCGATGCGCCCATAATCAACTACACCCCGCTGCATCGCCCCACCAGAGGTGAGGAGGGGAGCATAGTCGTTACCCAATACCCGATGGAGATATTGGAGGACATCGGCCTGCTCAAGATTGATTTCCTGGGCCTTTCTACTCTGACCATCATGCGCCAGGCCGTTGATCTCATCCGTCAGAATCACGGCCTCCAACTGGATTTGAACACCATCCCCACCGATGCCCCCGTCATCTTCGAGCTACTCTCCAGCGGCGACGTAACAGGCGTATTTCAGGTAGAATCATCTGGAATGCGCCGCGTCCTCACCGAAATGCAGCCCACGAGCTTTGAAGACATCGTGGCGGTAATTTCTCTCTACCGCCCTGGCCCGATGCAGTTCATCCCCGATTACATCGCCCGCAAGCACGGCCGGGAGGAGGTGAGCTATATCCATCCCAGGCTGGAGCCTATCCTGAAAGAAACCTACGGTATCTGTGTCTATCAAGAACAGATAATCCGCATCCTGACCGAACTGGCCGGTTACTCGGCTGCCGATGCCGACCTGATGCGCCGGGCGGTGGGGAAGAAGAAAGAAAAGGAACTTCTCAAGCATCGGGAGACCTTCATCGAGGGGGCAGTCAGGCATGGCGGCGTCAATTCCGACAAGGCTGAAGAGATCTTCGATGCCATCGAGTATTTCTCCAACTACGGCTTCAACCAGGCGCACGCCGTCTCTTACGCCGTCATCACCTGCCAGACGGCCTGGCTCAAGGCAAAATATCCTGTGGAGTACATGGCGGCCCTGCTGAGCGTGGAGCGCCACAATACTGACAAGGTCGGCCAGTTCATCGCCGAATGTCGCAGAATGGAGATCGAGGTGCTGCCGCCGGATGTGAATAGGAGCGGGCTGGACTTCACAATAGAAGCAGACGGGAAGGGAAGCAGGGCCATCCAATTTGGGCTGGGAGCAGTGAAGAACGTGGGGGAGGGGCCAGTTGAGGTTATACTGGCCGCCCGTGAGCAAGGCGGCCCTTTCAATGACATTGAAGATTTCTGCCAGCGGGTTGATTTGCGCCAGGTGAACCGCCGGGCTCTGGAGTGTCTCATCAAGGTCGGTGCTTTTGATGCTTTCGGCCGGCGCTCCCAACTGCTGGCCATCATTGATCCCATGATGGCCCTGAGCCAGAGCACCCACCAGGCCCAGGACGTGGGCCAATTGAGCATGTTCGATGCCTCCAGCGGGTTCTCCCAGGTTATGGGGAGTTCCATCCCTCTGCCCGACGTTCCTGAGATGCCTCGCAAGGAGGTGCTGGCCTGGGAGAAGGAGCTGGTCGGCTTCTACGTCTCCGAGCACCCGCTACAGCAGGTAGCGGCTAGATTAGAGGGGACAGTGACCGCTTTCTGTGGCGAGATTGACGAGGAGATGGCCGGCCAGAAGGTGGTCATAGCCGGAGTGGTGATCTGGGTGCGTCCCCACGTTACTAAGAAGGGGAATCCCATGGCCTTTGTGCAACTTGAGGACTTGCAGGGCAGTATTGAGATCATCGTCTTCCCCAGCATCTACGAGAAAACCCGCGAGCTTTGGCTGGAGGACAAGATTCTGGTCGTCAAGGGCAGGGTGGACACAAAGGGCAGGGGGGTCAAGGTGATCTGCGAATCGGTTCAAGATTACCTGCTGATCAGCCGGCCGGTGGATGAAGAGAGATATCAGTCTGGCAGGCCCTTCGGCAAAGCTCAGGGCGGGCTCCGCCACCTCCACATCACCATCACTCGCACCGGAGAGCAAGAGCAAGACAGCGAGCGCCTGGGGAAGGTGCACAACCTGCTGCGGAGCTACGAGGGTGATGATCGCTTCAGCCTCTATCTGGTCAGCGATGGGCGGCGAGTGCAGTTGGATTTCCCCAACGCTACTACCAGCTATTGCCCTGCTCTGGAGGAGACCCTGGCCGGGATGCTGGGAGCGGGGGCAATAAGAGTAGAGAATCAATGACCAATGACCAATCAACCAATGACCAAATGACCACAGGGAGGATATTCGATGAAACGAGAAGTCATAGCTACCAGGAAAGCGCCGGCGGCAGTAGGCCCGTATTCTCAGGCCATACGGGTGGGCGATCTCGTCTTCACCGCCGGCCAGGTGGCCATAGACCCGGCCACCGGCAAGTTAGTCGAGGGAGGGATCGAGGAGCAGACCCGCCAGGTGCTGCGAAACATCGCCGCCGTGCTGGAGGCAGCCGGCAGTTCCCTGGACAAAGTGGTGAAGACCACGGTGTTTCTCCAGGACATGGGCGACTTTAGGGCCATGAACGGGGTCTATGGCCAGTTCTTCGCCGATGCGCCACCCGCTCGCTCCACTGTAGCGGCGGACCTGGCCCTGGGAGCGCTGGTGGAAATAGATGCCGTAGCGATTGTAGGGTAGTGGGAGGAGAGGAGATGAGCAACACGGTTCGCGTGCGTTTCGCTCCCAGCCCCACGGGCTATCTCCACGTGGGGGGAGCCAGGACGGCTCTCTTCAACTGGCTCTTCGCCCGCCAGCACAACGGCGCGTTCATCCTGCGCATCGAGGACACGGACCGCAAACGGTATGAGCCCGAAGCGGTGGGGAACATCCTGGAGAGCTTGCGCTGGCTGGGCCTGGAATGGGACGAGGGACCTGAGGTGGGCGGCGACTATGGCCCCTATTACCAGTCTCAGCGGCTGGACATCTATCAGAAATACGCTCAGCAGTTGGTGGACAGCGGCCATGCCTATCGCTGCTACTGTAGCCCGGAGCGTCTGGATCATATACGGGATGAGCAGCGGCGTCGGGGCGAGCCGAATCTGGGCTACGACCGCCACTGCCGCTATCTGACCGCCAAGCAGCGCGATGAGTACGAGGCTCAGGGCATCGCGCCGGTGGTGCGCCTCAAAGTCCCTCTGGAGGGCCAGACGTCCTTCCACGACATGCTCCACGGAGATATCACTGTGGACAACGCCAGCCTGGACGACCTGGTGCTCCTCAAGTCCGACGGCTACCCGACCTACCACCTGGGCAACGTGGTGGACGATACTCTGATGCAGATCACGCACATCATGCGGGCCGACGAGTGGCTGCCCAGCGTCCCCAAGCACGTCCTGCTCTACCAGGCCTTTGGCTGGGAGATCCCCGTCTACGCCCATCTGCCCATCATCCTGGCCCCCACGGGCAAAGGCAAGCTCAGCAAGCGGCACGGCGGGGTGGCCGTCCACGAGTTCCAGCAGGAGGGCTACCTGCCCGAAGCCATGGTGAACTTCCTGGCCCTGGTGGGCTGGGCCTACGACGACAAGACCGAGTTCTTCACCCGCCAGGAATTGATAAATAAGTTCAGTCTGGAGGGCGTGAACAAATCCCCCGCCGCTTTCTCCTACGACAAGCTGGAGTGGATGAACGGCGTCTACATCCGAGAGTTGAGTCAGGATGTTCTGTACGAGCGACTGATTCCCTTCCTAGCCAGTGGTTTGGGTATAGAGGAGAAGGAATTGAGGGAAAGGAAGGAGACGCGGGAGATCGTGCCCCTGATTCAGGAGCGACTCAAAAAGCTGACCGAGGCCGCGGAATGGGTTGATTTCTTCTTCGTTGATCGGATCAGTTATGAGCCCGCACTGCTGGTGGGCAAGAAGATGACGGCGGCGGAATCGCTGTCCGCCCTGCGGAAAGCCCGCGAGACTCTGGCGGCCCGGCCTGATTTTGAGGAGAAGACCCTGGAGGAGACCCTCCGCGCTCTGCTCGAGGAGCTAGGCTTGAAAGCTGGCCAGCTCTTTGGCATCATCCGCGTAGCGGTTACGGGCAAGAAAGTAGCTCCGCCCCTCTTCGGAACGCTGAGCATCCTGGGGCGGGAGCGGGTGCTGGAGCGACTGGACTATGCCGAGGAGGTGCTGGAGGGAGTGGTAAGCCCTCTTTCGTGAGAGCAACGGCCAAGTAGGCTCGGAGAGAGCGAAAAAAGCGCTACCGCTATCCAGGTTTGAAACCGCTTGCTCGGTTGACATTTTCATGCCTTGTGCTATAATTTACGCCTGTGGGGGAGTCGGGGGAAGGGTTGGCGGAGCTTGGAGGGAGCAAGACGTGCGCTTTGGGTTGAATGGGTGCCTTTGCTGTTGGTGGTAGCCCTGGCAATGGCACTGCGCTTCTGGGCTCTTGGGCGCATACCGCCCGGCCTCTATCACGACGAAGCTTTCAACGGCCTGGATGCCCTTGGCGTTTTAGAAGGCGAAAGGCCGGTTTTCTTTGAGGCCAACAACGGCCGCGAGCCGCTGTTCATCTACCTGGTGGCCCTGTCTGTGGCTGTCCTGGGCCGGAGCCCAGGGGCGATACGGATCGTGGCTGCCTTGCTGGGCACTTTGACAATTCCCGCCACCTATCTCATGGCTAAGGCCATGTTCAACCGGCGAGTCGGGCTGCTGACCGCCGCCGTCACGGGCCTGAACCTGTGGCACGTCAACCTGAGCCGCATCGGCTTCCGCGCCGTGGCTATGCCTCTCTTGGTGGCCCTGGCTCTCTGGCAACTGTGGCTCGGTCTAAAGGATGGTCACAAACGCCATTTTCTGGCGGGGGGGGTGGCCTACGGGCTGACCTTCTATACCTACCTGGCGGCACGATTCACCGTCGTGGCCCTGGCCGCCTTCGGCCTGTATCTCGTTGGAAGTTGGAAGTTGGAGGTTAGAGGTTGGAGGTTAGAGGTTGGAGGTTGGAGACGTAGTGCTCTGATCTTTGTGCTGGCTGCCCTGGTGGTTCTGGCCCCGCTGATGGTCTACGTGGCCAGGCACGGAGATGCCTTCCTGGGCCGCGTGGGGCAGGTTTCCATATTCAATCCCGCGATCAACGGGGGCGACTTCTGGGGGACGCTTGTTCGGCACGTGGGCAGGACGCTGCTGATGTTCACCCACCGGGGCGATTTCATTCCCCGCCACAACGTGCCTTTGCGCCCCGTCTTCGATCCGGTCCTGAGCGCGTTCTTCCTGCTGGGGCTGATCCTTTGTTTCACACGATTTCGCCAGGAGGTCAGGCACGCCTTTGTCCTTATCTGGCTGGCGGTCATGGTTTTGCCGACGATACTGGCCGAGGATGCACCGCACTTCCTGCGAAGCGTCGGCATTCTGCCGGTGGCCTTTGTCGTGCCCGCCCTGGGGCTGGATTCCTTGTGGCGCTTTCTAAAAAACAGAGCCTCCACCCCGGTCGCTGTTGGTGCAGTGGCGCTGGCTCTGGTCTTGGGCCTGGGCGACACGACTGTTGACTACTTTGGGAATCATGCGGCCAGCCAGGATTTGAGATATAATTTCGAAACGGCAGCGGTGGACCTGGCGACCCAGGCCAATCGGTTTCTGGGCAGCGGTTGGGATGGCACCGGATTTGGAGCTGGCGGGAATTCGCCGTCGCCTGGGCGTCATCTCTACATCACTGACCGTCTCTGGCAGGATTGGGCGTCGGTGCGCTTTTTGGTGCCGCCGTCGCCGAACTTGACTATACTGGGAGAAGATGGTAAACTTCCCCAGATTTTCTCGGAC
>CAYNWI010000030.1:8446-10858 GCA_964400825.1 uncultured Anaerolineae bacterium
CGAGGTCATGCTCATTCTCTGGCCTTACGAGGATTATAACCAGTACCTGTCCCTCTTGCCCGTAGGCTCGACCATCGCCGCCCAGGAGGGGTCCCTGGAGCGAGGGGACCTCGACAAAGAGGCCCGTTTGCTGTACGTTACCTACACGGCCACTCCCGTGACCATCCCTTCCGGAGAGCCAGAAGCCCGCTTCGAGAAGGGCTTGACTTTGGCTGGCCATCGGCTGGCTGCCGTCTCGCCGCAAGAACTGCGGTTAAGCCTGCTCTGGCAAGCCGAGGCGGAGATCAAGGCAGATTATGCCGTGTTCGTCCACCTGACGCGCGATGATGCCATTCTCGCCCAGGACGACTCATTTCCCGCTGGAGGCTATTATCCCACCAGCCTGTGGCGCGTGGGAGACATCGTCAGCGACGAGCATACCCTGGCCTTGCCTGAGCCGTACGATCCGGACAAGCACAAATTAGTAGTTGGCTTCTATCAGTTGGAGACCCTGCACCGGCTACAGGTACTTGATGAAGTCGGTGAACCAGTAAATGACTACGTGATCATTGAATGATCTCGCCTCTGGCGCCACAAACCTCGCGCCAGAGGCTAAAAATCCACAGGAGGAAAACGAATGCGATTCTGTCGCCTGGCAACAACTTTGTTAGTAACGTTATTGATCCTGGTGCCTCTGGGAGCCTCGGCCGCTCCGCTCGCCCAGACCAACCTGCTAAAGAACGCTGGCTTCGAGGAAGGTTTCAGCGAGCGAGGCGCTGGGGAGGTAACCGTGGCCAATGGGTGGGAAGCATGGTGGGTTCAGGGCTCCGAAGACCAAACCAGCCACGGCTACCTCGTGCGACCCGAATACAAGTCGGAGGACGCCTGGATCTTCACCATGCGGCGGGTGCACTCAGGCCGCTTCTCTCAGAAGTATTTCAGCACCTACTCCACCCACGTCGCTGGCATCTATCAACAGGTGGCCGTTACCAAAGGCAGCCTGGTCACCTTCTCCATTTGGGTCCAGGTCTGGAGCAGTACAGGATCGAACTCAGATCAGTGTGATGGTTTTGGCAATTACGCGGCTTTGGCAGGCATTGACCCTCACGGCGGCAACGATGGGAATTCCGGCAACGTTGTCTGGTCAGATTCAGCGATGTCGTGTAACCAGTGGGTTAACCTCAGCGTTTCCACCGTGGCCCAGGCCGACAGGGTCACCGTCTTCACCAGAGGCGCGCCAGAATACCGGGTGTGCCACAACGATTCCTACTGGGATGACGCCGTCTTGACCGCCGTCGCTCCCACCCCGGTGCCAACGAACACGCCAAGGCCAACCAACACGCCAGTGCCAACCGACACTCCCCTGCCCACGGCGACTTATGCCCCTACCTCTACCCCAACGCCAGCGGATACCCCCACGCCGACCATAACTCCAACCCCAACGGACACCCCCACGCCAACCCAGACGCCAGCTCCCACCGCAACCCCAACGCCAGTCAGCGGGGCTATCTGCGTACTGGCTTATCACGACCGCAACGGCAACGAGATGCGCGACCCAGATGAGGAGTTCCTGCCTGGGGCGATGTTCACTGCCTCCGATGGCCGGCAGACAGTAGCCAGTTACATCACCGACGGCATCAATGAGCCCTACTGTTTCACGGATTTGAGGCCAGGCACTTACTTCATCTACGAGGAAAACCCGCCCGGCTACGAATCTACCACGGGCGACGATTGGGGCGTGGTCATCGCCGGCGGCTCTACCATCCAGATCGAATTCGGCGACAACTTGCAACCCACTCCCGTGCCGACGTCCACCCCCGTGCCCACGGCCACTCCCATCCCAACTCCCACCCCAGAGCCCTTACTTTCCACGCTGAGTGCGAATCTGTACAAAGTGAGCGGCGTCATAATAATCGTCCTCGCGGCGGCGATAGCGCTGGTGTTCAATATCTTGAGGAGAAGATAGATTTAGCGTAGAGATGAAGATCACTTTCTGGCCCAAGACGATCCTTCAGCGCCGGCCCGTTTGGCTGGCCTCTATCTTCTTGGGCCTTTTTGCTTAAAGATGGATAAGAAAGCTACAGGATTGCTCCTGGCCCTATCCTTAAGCCTCATCGTCTGTCTACCCCTGTTGGCAGGTGGTGGCCCCATAAATACGCGTGGGGGAGGCGATAGCCCCTTCCTGCTGGTGCGCCTCCACCAACTGGTTTCCAACCTGAGCGCTGGCGTTTTCCCCGCCCGCTGGATGCCCGACGCCGCCTACGGCCTGGGCTACCCTTTCTTTAACTTCTACGCTTCTCTGCCCTACTACATCGCCGCCCTGTTCAAGCTCTGCGGCTTCGGCTTCATCTGGGCCATCAAGCTGACTCAGTTGTTGGGTTTCGTGGCTGCCGCAGCCTCGATGTATCTTCTGGCCAAACGCTTGTTTAAGCG
>CAYNWI010000030.1:10958-12078 GCA_964400825.1 uncultured Anaerolineae bacterium
CCAAATGGCTTGCCAGCAGTGCAGTCGGCCTGGGCCTGGGCCTGGCCATAAGCGCCTGGTACTGGCTGCCGGCCTTGCTGGAGGGGAAGTATGCGCAATTGGAGCATCAGACCACCGGCTACCTGAATTACAGCAACCACTTCCGCGGCCTGGACCTGGTGCAGCCCTCGCTTCTCTTCGACTATGCTGTCGTCCCAGGGCGGACACCCTTTGCCATGGGACTGGCTCAGGCCGTGCTCACCCTCCTGGGCGCGGCAGCCATCGTCGGCTGGTGGATCAAGCGCCGCCGCCCGGAGGCCCAGAGCGCGTTCTTCCTCGCTGGCCTGGCCCTGGCTACTTTTTTCATCACCCCGCTCTCGCGCCCCCTGTGGGACAACGTGCCCCTCTTGCCCTTCGTGCAATTTCCCTGGCGCTTTCTCTCGGTGCAAGCCTTCTTCGCCAGCCTGGTCATCGGCTACTTGGGGACATGTCGAGGCGTTGGAGTCCCCAACTTGTTGGGGGTACCGTGCAACAAACCCGAACAAGTTCGGGACTCCGGTTTGGGTTTGCCCAGGCCACGTTTGCTGGCCTGCATCGTAGGTGGTGCGGTGTTGGTGGCGGCTGCTATGCTGGGCCTGAAGCCTGAGTACTTGCCCATCGGCGAAGCGGACGTCACCGTGGAGCGGCTGATGCTCTACGAATACTTCACCGCCAACGTCGGCACCACCATCCGCCACGAATACCTGCCCCGCTGGGTGGTACCCCGCCCCTACACCTCCGAGGCGTTGCTGCGCGACGGTGAGAAACCGCCGCCGCTGGTGATGGCTGGAGAGGTCACCACGGCTGAGCTGATTTGGCATAAGCCAGCAGCCGAAGAGTGGGCCCTCGATGTGACCTCACCGCAGGCGTCCTTGGCCTTCCCCACCTACTACTTCCCCGGCTGGCGGGCCTACGTGGACGGCCAGGCCAGGGAAGTGCGGCCCGTCGAGAACCTGGGCTACATCGGCCTCGACCTGGACCAGGGAGAGCACCAGGTCGTCCTGCGCCTGGAACGCACGCCACTGCGAGCGGCGGCTGAAGCGGTATCGCTGGTGGCTGTCTTGGCCGTCATCGTGCTCTTGATCGCCGGAGGGAAGTTGAC
>CAYNWI010000030.1:12178-13951 GCA_964400825.1 uncultured Anaerolineae bacterium
TGAGGCCCGCGCCTGAGAGCGACGTTTCAGACCTGACGATGGACTTTGACCGCCTGCCCTACCTGCATCACAATCCCCAGGGAGTCAACTTCGGCGGGACGGCACGGTTGAAGAATTACGAGCTTTCGGCGGACGAGGTGGAAGCTGGCGAGACCGTCGAGGTGGTTCTGTACTGGGATGAGGTCAAGAGCGAGGGCCTGGAAGCCAGCGTGAGCCTGACCTCTCCTGCCGACTACCTCTTCCACACCAGCGCGTGCCTGGCTGAGGATAGCATCTCCTTGCGGGATGGGACGACGCATCACCATCTGAAAATACCCGAGGAAGCCGTTCGCGGCCTCTACCTGATCAGCGTGAAGGTGAGGGACGGGGAGGGCGAGATAAGGCCCATCACCGAGAGGGGCGAGACCCTGGGCACTACCTATCTGCGCCCCCTGCGCGTTCGCAGCCAGCGCTGGGCCACGGGCGACGAGCCGACGCTGGCGACTTTCGGGCCGGGCATCGTCCTTAGCGATGTAGAGACCGAGCAGAAAACGCCCGAAGCATTGGAGACCAGGCTGACCTGGCGAGTCGTTGAACCAGTGGCCGCCAACTACGGCCTGGCCCTGCGCCTGCGCGACGGGGATGGCCAAACCCTGGCCTCCCTGGACACTCAACCTCACTACGGCCTGTATCCCACCAGCATGTGGCGGGAGGGAGAGCTGATTGACGATGGCTACGTCCTGCCCCTGCCTGAGGGCACCCCGCCTGGCGACGACTATGCGCTGGAGGTCATTCTCTACGAAGTGGCCTCGCTGGCCCCCATTGGCACGGCGCAGATACCTAATGTGGCCCTGACGAAGCCCACTATCAAGGCCACCTATCCTGTGCTCCAGGAGTTTGATCAGTTGGCCCTGGTCGAATTGAGTCCGGTGACGGCGCAGATAGAGCAGGGGCAACCCTTGTTTGTGAAAGCCAAATGGGCCGCCATTGAGCACCCCGCCCGCGATTACACCTGCCGCCTATCCCTGAGAGACGAAAGCGGGGTCACCGTCCAGTCGCAGACCGCGCCGATAGCCAGGAGCTACGCCACCTCCCTCTGGCCGACCAACGCCATCGTGGCCAGCCGCTATCAGATGACTCTCGATCCCCTGCTGCCTGCGGGGCACTACGACCTAGTTATCGCTGTGGACGACGCTCAGACGGGCGAGGGCTTCGGGGAATTCGTTCTCCCGCTGAGCGTTGAGATCGAGGGGAGGGAGCGCAGCTACGCCACCCCGACCATGCAGGTTAAGCTGGACGTGAGTTTCGGTGGTCAGATATGCCTTTTGGGCTACGATCTAAGTCGTGAGGAAGGGGAACTGCGGCTGGAGTTGCACTGGCAAGCGCGGCAGCAAATGGAGGGAGATTACAGGGTCTTCGTCCACCTGTTCGATCCTGCCACGGAGGAGATCGTGGCCCAGGACGATGCCATGCCTCGGCAGAACCAATATCCCACTTCCTGGTGGGCTGGGGGCGAGGTAGTCAGCGATGAGATTATCCTCTCCCTGAAGGATGCGCCTCCAGGGCGCTACCGCCTGGCCCTGGGCGTCTATGATCCTCAGACCAGGGATCGCCTGGCAGCCGTCGGCCCCGACGGCGCCCCTGTCGCCGACAACCGCGTCATCCTGGATGAGGAGGTGCGAATTTGAGGCCTCTGCGACTCTTGACCATATTGGCGATGATGACGACGGTGTTAGCGATCGCTTCCACTCCTTCATCGGCAGTCGAACCGGGGGATGTGCTGATAAACGAAGT
>CAYNWI010000031.1:0-13910 GCA_964400825.1 uncultured Anaerolineae bacterium
GATCGGTAACTTCGATGTTCTTGCCCTGGATCATCAACTGCATTTGAAACCTCCTTTCACTAGTCAGCTATTGTTAGAACTCGATGGAGTGCGGACGCAAGTCCGCCAGCAGGCTTGCGCCTGCACTCCGGCCCTCAAATTCTCATCTGGCCCTGGCTAAGGTGAAGCCCCAGACGGAGCGAGCACCAACCTGCCGCAAGGCGATGCTGCAAGCCTCCAACGTGGCGCCGGTGGTGCAGACATCGTCAATCAGCAGCACCCGCTTCCCCTTCAACTCCGTGCTTGAGCAGTGAAAAGCGTCGCTAACGTTCTCCTTGCGCTCCTGAGCGTTCAACTCCACCTGGGGACGAGTGGCCCGCATCCGAACCAAACCATTCTCTGCAACGGGCAGCCCGGTGCTCTGCCCCAACTCTCTGGCCAGGAGAGCCGCCTGGTTGTAGCCACGCTCGCGCAGCCGGTGCGGGTGCAAGGGCACGGGGACAATGATTTCAGCCGGGAGGGGGCTCTTCTCCCAATAGTTGCCCATCAACTTGCCCAAGGGGATGGCCAGAGCTTGCCTGTTATAGTACTTAAAGTGGTGAATGGCCTCGCGCAAGGTTCCATCGAAGTAGGCCACAGAACGAACACCGTCTATTTGCAGAGGGTCGCGTTGACAGAGGGGGCAAAGGCGACCATTGGACCTGGGGCGACCACAGTGGGGACAGAGGGGTGGTTCAACCAACTCGAACTTTTCGCGGCACTTGGCACAGAGCAAGCTCCCCAACTCTCGACAGCTTACGCAGCGAGGCGGGAACAGCAAATCCAGGAGACTCCTTTTGATTCCCTGTACCAGATCTACAGTGGTCAAGTTACCCCTGGCCTACCAAGTTTTCGAGCCTCAGTACATCACAATTTGCTCCTGCTGGATCCCTTCGACGGGCTCAGGACAAGCGCCAGAGCCAGCAGTTTGGGGGCGGATTTGGCAATCCGCCGCGAGCGATTATGATCTACTGGGGCTATGAACTGGGAAAAAAGCGGGGAGTGCCACGTCGAGTGCACGAAGACGAAGAGTTAACCGATGAAGTTGAGAAATTGGTTCAATAAGTCGTATATCTTATCCCACAGCAACAGCAAAATGGCGATCACGACTATAGCTACCAGAACTATGATCAGGGCATACTCAATAAGCCCTTGTCCTTCCTCGCGCGATAGAAACGGTATCACCTCTCGACCTCCTCTTCGGGTGGTAAAGGATACACTATCTTATTATACACTATAGTTGGGTTCAGCGCAAAAAGAGCCGATTTGACTTTTACGGACAATGTGGTATGGTATTCACATCGGTTGCAGATAACCGTTCAGGTAGTGTCGTTGCGAGGAACGCAGTGACGAAGCAATCCCCACCGTGGATAGCAATTGGAGCCAGGGGATTGCTTCGCTCCGCTCGCAATGACAAGCACGGTAGCAGGTGAGGGACGATGATAGTCATCAATGGCTCGTATGGCGAGGGAGGCGGCCAGGTCTTGCGCACTTCGCTGACCCTGTCCGCCCTCTTGGGTCAACCCATTCGCATTGAGAACATCCGCGCCAGGCGCCGCAAGCCTGGTCTCCAGGCCCAACACCTCACAGGGGTCTGGGCCATAGCTCAAATCTGCGACGCCGAGCTGGAGGGCGCAGATTTAGGTTCCTTTACCCTGACCTTCAAGCCTCGCTCATCGCCTCGGGTTGGGGAATACTCTTTCGACGTGGCCGAGGCCCGCAAAGGCGGCAGCGCGGGCGCAACCAGCCTGGTCTTCCAGACCGTGCTGCTGCCCCTGGCCTTCGCCCCCGGCCAATCCCGCCTGACCATACGCGGCGGCACCCACGTGGCCTGGAGTCCCCCCTTCCACTACCTCCAGCACGTCTACTTGCCCACTCTGGCCCATGTGGGCCTGGAAGCGCGAGCCGAGATCGAGAGCTGGGGCTGGTACCCGATAGGCGGGGGGGAGATGACCGCTGCAATCAGGGGCCGAAAAGAGGGTCATCTCTCTGGCCTGGATTTGGATGAACGGGGTGAATTGAAGCGCCTGTGGGGCATCTCCGCCACCTCCAACCTTCCCGCCCACATCGGCCAAAGGCAAAAGAAGCGGGCCGAGGAATGCCTGCGGAAGCGCGGCTTCGCTCCTCAGATCGAGATCATTGACGCCCCCTCGCCAGGCCAGGGCACCGCCGTCTTCCTCGTCGCCGAGTACGAGCACACCGTGGCCGGCTTTTCCTCTCTGGGAAAGCGAGGCAAGCCCGCCGAGAAGGTAGCCGAGGAAGCCTGCCGCGAGTTCATCGCCTATCACCAGAGCGGCGCCTGCCTGGACAAGCACCTGGCCGACCAGTTGATCCTCCCCCTGGCCCTGGCCGCTGCCCCGTCAGCTTTCGCCACCTGCGAGATCACCCAGCACTTGCTGACCAACGTTTGGGTGGTGGAGCAATTCCTGGACGTGAGGTTTGAGATAGAGGGTAAGGAGGGAGAAAAGGGCAGAGTGCGTGTTTTCACGCCAAAGTGATTTGACTGACGACTGACTTTGATGTACAATTATGGTCGGATGGCCAATTTGGGTTTCGGACTACCTGACCAAGGACCACTTGACCACCTGACCAAGGACTACCCGACCAAGGACCACTCTACCAAAACATAAGGAGGATGCCATGATTCTGAAAGGTAAGCTGCATGCGGAATCCCCGATCTATCGGGGGAATGCACGCAAGACCCTCTTCACGAGGGACGGAGACGGGACCCACCGGTTGGTCTCTCTGGCCGGGGAGATCGCGGGCACGGCTGAGTCCCTGATGGACGCTTTCATCGGTCAGTCGCGCCGTGGCCAGAACATAGGCCTGCTGAATCAAATGTGGCTGCGGTTGTACGACTCGCCCCTGCCCAAGGACCTCATCACCAAAGTGGAATGCTGGTTGCAAGAAGACAGCTACCCTCGAGATCGCTTCTTCGACCTGCGCATGGGCATCAAGCTGGATGAGGACCGCTGGGCTGCGGAAGCGAATGCGAACTACAAAATGGAAACGCTGTTTCGCAACTCCGTTTTCGATTTCGCTTTGTCCGTAAACGAGACGGTGCTGCAACAAGGCGAAAACGCGGCTCAGTTGTACTACGTCTTGCAGGAGCTCGTGGGGGGACGTTTCTGGTTTGGGGCCGGCAAGAGCAAGGGGCTGGGGCGGGTTCGCCTGGAAATGGACCTGGCGTCCTTGGCCCCCGAAACACCTCCCAGCTTGCGTCCTGGGACCAATCATCTGAGGATAGGTCTGACCTTCAACGCCACAAATCCCGTGATGGTCGGCTGGAACTGGGGCAAGGTGGATCCTGACGTGCCCTCTTTCGCCGCCATCGAAGGCCGTTTGCTGGTGGAGGCGATGCGCGACCTGCCGGACCCCATCCGCGAGCGGCTGGCCATGGGTCTGGCCGGGCCGATCCTCAGCCCGGAAGACTGGAAGCGCAAGTTCGCCGAGTACCTGCCGAGGATCATTGCCATTTGGCTGAGGGAGCAGTCCATCGGGGAGGTCGAGACCTGGGTTTTGCCGGCTGCAGCCGCGGCCAAGCTGGGCAAGGGGAAATACGCGCTTTCCAAGACAATACTCGAACAGATTCAACCCCTGGTCGAGCAGCCTTTCCCCAGCAAAGAAGCAGCCGATGCCGCGTTCGGGGAAGCCCTGGGGGAAAAGGCCAACATGGCCAAGCGTATCCTCAAGGTCATGGTGCAGCGGCGCCAGGCCAGCGAGCAACTCAATCACGAAGTCTGGCTAGAGATTGCCAATGGCCTGGGCCTGGACGTCACTCTGGAAGGCCGTCTCGCCGAACAGATTCAAAGCGAAGCGGCCCTGGTGGAGGTTCTGACGCCAGCGTGTCAGAGAATTCTGTTCCGGCTCTTCCAACAGGTGGATCAACAGGTCACCTTGCTTCAGAGCGACGCCTGGGTGGACGCGGAGATCGCAACCCGCGAGGAACACCTGCGCATCAAAACCATGCTGCTGAAGCGCCAGATTGACGAATACCAGTGGGGCGACCCGAACCTGCCCCCAGAGGGTATCAGTCCCGCCACATGGCGGGAATTCATCGCCGCCCACCGCCGGGTGCGATTCCGCCACATGTTACATCCCCAGAACTTGAACAAAAGCATCACCAACGACGAGAACATGATCGCCTTCCTCAAAGGCTATCGTGACCATACTCGCCAGGAACTGGCCCAGCCCCACCTCATTGATTTTCGCGCCGGCGGCCCGTCCAATCGAGAGATATCCCGCAAATATGGCAAGCCCTACGATACGGTGTTCATGCGCATGTTGGCCTGGTCGCCGTCTTCACGGGAGCAGGGAGCCTGGGAGATCTACATCCCCGGCAGCACCATCAAAGGAGCTTTCAGAAAACGTGCCACCCAGGTACTAAAAACTCTGTGGGGTGAATCTGCCAGGACTACCGAGATGTTGAACCATCTCTTCGGCGCTCAAAGGCGACGAGGCCTGGCCTTTTTCTCCGACGCCTATCTCGCAGACCCGCTGGCTCCGGAACGCGCCTGGTGCTCCATGGATGGAGTCAAGATGGACCCCAAAACGGGCCGTCCGCTAGAGGCCGCCAAGCACGACTACCTCTTCGCCTATGGCGATCAGCTCACCTTCCAACTCCAGGTGGACGTTCAAGACATTGAGGAGCAGGATTTGGAGGCCATGTCTCTTTTGATCCACCTGCTCCAGGACTTTCAGAGGGGCGACATCCCCCTGGGCGGCGAAAAGACCAGCGGTTTCGGCTGGGTCAAGGCGGACGTGTCCAGGCTCACCTGGCTGACAGCGGATCCGAACGGTATGGGAGAGAAGTTGTTTGGGAAGCAGGAGTTGAGTCAGGATGGCTTATGGCAAAGGCTAGACCTGGAGGGCGAGGCGGCCGCCAACGCCTTGCAAGCCATCTACCCTCTCGTCTCTGAGCAAAAGGTCTCCCTGACGCCGCCCAGAGCCAGGGCCGGCTTCATCTCGCACCGTGCTTTCGGCGGCTACTGCGGCACGCTGGCCGTGGAAGCCGAGGTGCTGACGCCTCTCAACATACGGGAGAGCGGCGAACCGTCCTTCAGAGCCACCCTGGCCGATGGGCCTGTAAACGGCTGGGACTTCTTCGCCATGGCTCCCCCGGAGGCCGCCCAGCGAGGGCCCGATAAAATCTATGCCCTTCCCAGCCGGAGCATCAAAGGAATGCTGCGCCACATCTATTCCATCGCCAGCGATTCCCGCCAGCCTAGCCCCGACATCAGCCGCCTGAATCCAACCGATGGCTTGTTCGGCTGGGTGGGAAAGGGGCCAAACCAGGCCATCATGGGGCGCTTGTCCTTTGGCTTTGGCCTGTTCGAGGAGCCTGAACTGGCCTGGTTCAAAGTGCCGTATCCCTACGGTAATTGGCAATACAGCGGAACTCAGTGGCAAAGCACAGCCGGTAGCTCCGCTGTCATGCAGCTCATCGGCAACACCTGGAGGGTTTTCCCCCATGCCCCATTGGCTCCCATCACCAGGCAGGTGGAGGACTTTCAACCCGACACCTTCCAGGCTCGCTACTTCAGAGCCATACTGCCCGGCGCCCGCGCCCGTTTCACAATTCGCTTCTGGAACCTCGAAGAACAAGAACTACAAAGGCTGATGTGGTGTGTGGGACTGGAGCCGGAGCTGGCTCACAAGATGGGCAACAACCGCTACCTGGGTTTCGGCAGTCTGCGACTGCACGTTCTCCCAGACAGTTTCCTGATTGACTGGGCCAAGCGGTACTCTGGCGAGCCAGAAGGGAGCTGGCGGGTGCCCATCCAGATTGACGAGTGGATCGAGCCTGCTGTAATCCACCATCACACAGCACTACAAAGGGCCCTGAATGCTAAGCAGCTTTGATTGGCTGCGCCGTAGTCAAACCGGCGCCGAGTTGTTAGCCACTCTGGAATATCTTACCAGCAGGCCCGATCTTTTCCCCCCTGGGGATGAGATCGGGCCGCCTTTTTCTGCCCTCGATGGCCCTTGCCAGCGATGCTGGGTTTATCCTCGCCTGGCTTCCCCGGGCCAGAGTTATTGCCCATCGTGCCAGGCTATCCTGGCCAGAGCCACAAAGTTGGGCGGAATCTCCCGTCAATCCACCGTCATCTGGGGATTCGTCAACCGCTTGTCGAAGCTGCTGCGAATGGGTGAAGGATTTAGCGACTACCACGTCCTGGGCGCTTATGTCCACGACGGGAACCATTTTTTGCTGATGATGCCCAGGCACGAGTTGAAACCGTGGCTACAGGAACTCGTCATATACCACGGGTCTGACCTGAAGGGGCTGCTCCAGGTCTTTCCCACCACAGGGGCGGGAAAAGGGGTAAACATGGGAGACGTTCTCTGTAGAGCTGTCTATCATGAGGCGCGATTCCCCATGGATCAGTTGCGCGTGCGGTTCTTTTCTGCGCCCCACCAAATCCTGATCCCCCATGCCCGGGACCAACAGGGCTTGCTCACCTTTGAAGTTTCCGAATTCTTGAGCGTGCTGGAGATGGCGGCGGTATTTCGGACGATATTGTACCCCAGAGAGCAAAAGGCGCTCTATGAGTTGCTGAATCTGGAGGATGCCAGCGAGGAACAGTTTTACTGGGGAAGATTCATGGGGTTCTTGAGTCAGGAAGCCAAAGACATGCTGAACGCCTGGAGAATTCGACAGTGGCCCAAGAATCGAATCAAATTGCTATACGAGCTCGTTGATTATGTGGCCTTTTATCAAACCTATTAGACTCATCCGCTACCTGCTGGTATTGCGGGTCAATAGCTCGTTGGTCCGGTTGCCCAGGTGTCTGTCCATAGAGCTATCGCTGGCGCTGGGCACCATGATTGCCAATCGCCTTCCCACTCGCGAGGCCCGCCCCTGGCGCAAAGCCCTGGCTCCCTGGGATGAACACGGTGGAATCTCACTCGTAGGAAAGAAAAAGCCTGAGAGGATACCAGAAGCATCGTGGCCAATCGAGGCGACACTGTTTGTTTATCCGGGGAAGAAGACCTATGGGCGGGAAGAGTTGATTCTGTGGGAACTCAAGCTCATGGGGGAGAGCGCGGATCACAGCCTTTTTCTGGAGGTGATCTTACCAGTTCTGGAGGAGGCAGGGACCGTTTCCGATCCGCAGTTGCAGCGCCAGAACAACCTGTGGGGCCGCTTCGACATCCAGGCAGTTTACGCCGCGCGGGGGGGGCAGTGGGAGCCCGTGGTGAGTGACGGGCGGCTGGACCTGAACTATCACGCGACTCCCGTTCAGTGGGCCGAAGGATTGACTTTTGAGCCCAGGTCAGAGCGCATATTCGACCGCCTGACCTGGATAACGCCGTTTGATTTCAGCGACGCCGACCAGGCTGGCCGACGACGCCGTCGAAAGACAATACCCCTTTATCAAGTGCCAACCCTACAAAGTATGCTGGATGCCCTGGTTAGTCGGATGAGTCTACTACTACCGGGTAAATACCATACACCTGACGACGTGTGGGATGTTTTGAGCGCAGAGGAACGAGCATCCTTCCAGGCCGTTATGGAACAGGCTTCTCATATCCCCATCCATCATCACAGCCTTAAATCCGCCCCCAGAAGCTGGCCGGGGTGCTGGATAGGAACGCAGACCTTCGCCTCCATACCGCATCCCATTATCCCTTACCTGGAGCTGGCATCCATACTCCACATCGGCAGACAGACCCACTTCGGATGCGGCACCTTCGCCATAAGCTGAAGTGTCATTGCGAGGAGCGAAGCGACGAAGCAATCTCTAGCCCACGACGGAGGGGATTGCTTCGCTCCCTGCGGTCACTCGCAATGACACTAGACGTACATCGCCCCTTCCACCGCCCGCACCAATTCCCCGCTCCTGACCAATTCACACACCGCCTCAATATAGGGATACATGATGGCGTCCTGCTCCAGGAAGGGCACTCGCTGTCGGATCAGTTCGTAGGCGACGGCGGTACCCCTTCCCAGCCGAGGCTTCCCCCCCAGCATCTCCCGCCTGAAATCTATGCCCTGGGCAGCGGCGAAAAGCTCGATGGCCAGTATGGTCTCGGCGTTTTCTAACACCTCCCGCGCCTGGCGAGCAGAGGTGCATCCCATGCTGGCGTGATCCTCGACATTGGCCGAGGCCGGGATGGTATCCGCGCTGGCCGGATGGGCCAGCACCTTGTTCTCCGAAGCCAGGGCCGCCGCCGTGTACTGGGCTAACATGAAGCCCGAATTCAGGCCCCCTCGCCTGGTGAGGAAAGCCGGCAACGTGCCCTGGTTGCTGGCTTCGTCGAGGAGGCGGGCCAAACGCCGCTCGGAGATGTTGCCCAACTCGGTCAGGGCTACGGCCAGGTAGTCCATGACCAGTGCTAACGGCTCGCCGTGGAAGTTGCCGCCGGAGAGACAGACAGCTCGGCCATCGTCCTCGAAGAAAATGAGGGGATTGTCGGTAGCGGAATTCAGTTCTGTCTCCATCACCTGACGAGCATGGGAGATAGCAGCGCGCACCGCGCCGTGTACCTGGGGGATGCACCGCAGGCTGTAGGCATCCTGGACATCGGGGGAATCGTTGGGGCGAAGGTATTCGCTGCCCTCGATGAGGCTGCGGAGGTGGGCAGCACAGTCAATCTGATGGCGATGGGGGCGGACGGCGTGAATGCGCTCGTCGAAAGCCCAAAGCACGCCGTGCAGGGCCTCCAGGCTCAGAGCTCCGGCGATGTCAGCGACGCGGCTCAATTGCTCGGCCCGCCAGGTGGTCAGAGCCCCGACGGCCGCCATCACCGCCGTGCCGTTGATCAGAGCCAGGCCCTCCTTGGCCCCCAGTGCGATGGGAGCCAGGCCGGCTCGGCGCAGGGCCTCGGCGCCAGACATTCTCTTCCCTCGATAAAAGGCCTCCCCCGCGCCGACGAGCACCAGCGATGTATGGGCCAGGGGTGCCAGGTCGCCGCTGGCTCCCAGGGAACCTTTGGCGGGGACGACGGGATGCACCCCCCGGTTGATCAAAGCCAGCAAGGCCTCGAGGGTCTCCAACTGTATGCCGGAATAGCCCTTGGCCAGGGTGTTGGCTCGGACGAGCATCAAGGCCCGCACGGTAGCCTCATCGAAAGGATCGCCCACCCCCACAGCGTGGCTCATCAGCAAATTACGCTGGAGCTGCCCCGTCTGCCCCGGCGAGATCACCTTGTCTTTGAAAGCACCAAACCCAGTGGTGACGCCATAGACGATCTCGCCCCGTTCTATGAACCCCTCCACCGCCCGCCGGGCTCGCTTGATCTTCTCCTGAGCCTCTACAGCGATCTTGACGCGCACTCCCTCAGGGGCCACCCAGCTCCTGGCCGCAGCCACCACATCTTCAATGGTTAAACTCTCGCCATCGAGGCTTATCGTCTTCATTGGGAAATCCTCCTCGTCGAGGCCATGATGATCCTCCGAGATAAAAACACCTCGCCCTGGGACACCACGACGAGGTGTTCGGCCTTCAGCACCGAACGAAACACACAACAGCATCACGCCTGACGGTTGACGCTTTACAGCTTCACCGCTTCGCCTTCAAAGAGACCGACGAAATCGCCGTCGAAATCCCTGAGAAACTCGTGGACATCGAGGAGATCGTCGGCATCTATCTGGGGCATCTCTCGGAACCTGGTCCACTCCTGGGACGTGAGCTCGTTGACGATCTCGGGCTTCTCTCCCTCCTGGATCATGGCAAAGACCAGGCCCTGGGTGCCACAGTGGTCGCATTTTACCGCCATGATCCAGATATCGCCGTGGTGCTCAACTATGCGGACATCGGCCGGCTCATGGTAGTGCTGACAGACGGCGCAAGGGATGCTGGCCACCAGATGCTTGATGAGCTCACGCTTCTCGTAGCTTTCATGCGACTCAGTTGCCATTGTTATTCTTCCTCCCGCTCAACGGCCACCGTGATCTCAGGCGTCACACCGGTCATCAGCTTGATGGGAACGTGATGGACGCCCAGCTCATGGATGCCCCCTTTGAGTTGTAGCTTGCGCTTGTCGAAAGCACGCCCTGTCTCGCGCTCAAGGGCCTCCACGATGTCACTGCTAGTTATGGAACCATAGAGCCTGTCCTTCTCCCCGGCCTTAGCCTTGAAGGTCAGCTTCACCTGCCATAGAATCTCAGCCAGGGACGCGGCCTCCTCTTCGGCCTGCTGCTGACGCTTGACCCTGGCCTGGCCCTGTGATCTGACCTGTTTGGCAGCGCCTCCCGTGGCCAGCACAGCCATACCCCTCGGGATCAGGAAGTTGCGCGCATAGCCATCGGGTACTACTTTGATCTCGCCGTCTTTACCTAAGCTCTCCACGTCCTGGGTCAAAAGTACTTTCATGTTCGAACCTCGCCTTTCCTAGAATTGGACACCAGTACTTGCCCCCCTGTCGGTCGGGCTTACAGCTTTTGTGAGGCCCTGGTTACAACAGCGAATAATCCAGGCCGAATCCACTCAGCTTCTCCTTGCACCGCTCGTACAGGTGCAGGTACTCCTGGGTCGGCTGCAGTGTCTCCAGGTCGTAGCATTCGTCGAACCGCTTACCGATGGGCGCATCGTCCATCTGGGCTTCGTACTGAGCCAGTACCTCTTTCACCAGCTCGTTGGCCTGTTCCCGTGTCACCCCCTGCCGGGCTGCCAGGTGACCCGCCTCGGCCCCGATGCGCGCCTCCATCCCGCTGGCCCGCTCTGGATGCCGGTTGCGGGCCACTGCTACCAGATCCAGGTCCGCTCCCGACACCGTGGCTGCCAGGGCGTTGGCTACGATCTCGTAGACCACCATCTCGGTGCACGGCCCAGCCGCAGCGAAGGTGTTGATCGTAACCAGGAGATGGGTGTTGCGGCTCAACGCCTGCGGGGCGATGCTGCATATCCACAGCAGTTCCCGCGTCGTATTGCAAAGATGATGGATGTGCAGTGGGAAGCAACAATGCCACTGCCCTTCCAATGCCAGCACCCCCAGGAAATGATAGGCTACGAGCACGATGGCCGTCGCCTCCGGCCCGCCGGCATACCCACCCATCAACGGGCCGTACAGCGCATACTTGTTGTGCCCGCTGTGTCGCAGGGCGACCACCTTCTTCACCCGCTCGTAGTCAATCTTCAACTCGGCGGTGGCTGCGATGCATAGCCCGTCGTTGGGCTGCACCCCAAAATCCGCCTGGATAGCAGCCAGGGTGGCATCGGTCCGCTCGGCATTGGAGATCAGGTTGTGGATGCCGATCTGCGGCCGCCCTGCCGCCCGGGCCGCCTCGCGCAGCTTTATCACGTTCCAGATCGCGGCCTCCACCTCCTGAGGTGTGCCTGACTTGATGGGTCGGCCGTGGACCGTCTGGCTGAAAGCGCTGGAGAAGGTCTGGGCCAGAGGCTCCTGGACGTAGCTCTGCACCATGGGAACGAAACGCTCCTCGGCCACCGGGGTGCCGACCGGGGTCATCAGGCAGAAGGGCGGTTTCGGGTCCTCGATGGCCCGGTAGGTCATCACCGCCACGTCCCGGCCCTGCCCGTAGGTGACTGTGGTCGGGGCATGCTTCAGAGCCCATTCCACCTCATCGCGGGTGAACTTCATCAGGCGGCCGGTGTCCCGGCAGTAGATGCCCAGTTCCAGGAACAGATCGAGTCCGGCCTGGTACACCCGATCCGCCAGATCGTCGTCGGCCGGGACGACCTGTTGCGGGTCGTAGCGGATGCCGTACTTCTCGACCATCTGGCGGGCGACCCGTCCCACCTGCAGGTCAAATTTCTCTTCCCTGAGCAAGGGACCACTTTCGCTGCGTCCGATCACATCCCAGAAGCCGATCATTTCTCCCCCCCTCTACTTTTCTCCTGCATCAGGCGCTTGGCTACTTGAACGGCCTCAACCGCGTTCTCCCCGTAGCCGTCCGCTCCAGCCTCTACCGTCGCCCACTCGGCCGTCACCGGTGTGCCGCCGAGCATGATCAGGTATTTGTCACGCAAGCCCAGCTCGCTCAGGATCGTCGCGATGTCAGGCATGTACGCCGCGGTGGTGGCCAGCATAGCTGAGGCGGCGATGATGTCGGCTTCCAACTCCTCTGCTTTTTCCACGAACTGGCGGACGGGCACGTCGTAACCCAAGTCGTGGACGGTGAAGCCGGCAGCCTGAAGCATGATTTTGACAATGTTCTTGCCCAGGTCGTGTATGTCGCCCTGGATCGTACCCAAGACGATGGTCCCTCGGGATCCACGGTCGTGGCGCTGCAACAGATGGGGTTTCAATACCTGCACGGCGGCATTCATGGCATTGGCGGAGAGCATGACCCCAGGCAAATAGTACTCCAGGCGCGCGAACTTGTCGCCAACGATGAGCATCCCCCGACTGTAGCCCTCCTGGATGGCCTGAAAAGGGTCCACCCCCTGGTCGAGGGCCTGCTGGGCCAGAGCCACGCACCGTTCTTCATCCCCCTCTACGGTGGCCTCCACCATCTGTTCAAATAGATTCATGTTCACCTTTATGACTACCTCCTCTCCTTTACAGAACGACGTACTCGTCTAATGATACACCAAAACGAAAAAAACCTCAAATCGGCCTTGCGGCGGCCCTTCAGCTAAGCTCAGGGCGGGCATGGGAGCCGCCTCTGCTGGGAATCCCGGCTCTACTGATTGGTAAGCGTTCAGGTGTCATTGCGAGGCACGGTTTTTTGTGCCGAAGCAATCCCCAAACACCGATTCGGATATCGTTTCGCAATGATTGCTCCCAACGACGGTGGGGATTGCTTCGCAAAAACCGCTCGCAATGACACTGGGCTTGACGGTTACATTGATTGTTGCCTATTAGGACAAAGTAAGGTATAATAGCGTCTAGCGAACTCTGATTCGACAGACTTCAAGGGAGGAAAAGGCATGGGCGATCTTGGTCAGTTGCTACGGGAGGCACGCGAACGAAAAGGGGTATCCTTAGAGCAGGTCGAAGAGGTCACACGTATACGGCAGAAGTTTCTCCAGGCCCTGGAGGAAGGGAACTTTGGGGCCTTGCCCGCTGAAACTTACGTCAAAGGGTTTTTGCGCACCTACGCCATGTATCTGGAACTCGACCCCGAAGAATTGATAGCTCTCTACGAAGGCCGAGAAAACGAGGGCAAGGCAGCTCTGCCCCAGTCTAGCTTCTTCCAACCAATGGACATCTCCATGGCCGCGCCCCCCTGGCTGACGCCCGACCTGGTGATCGGGGCCTTGCTCATCGTGGCGCTCTTAGCCTTTGGATCCTGGGCCGCCTGGCACTACCTTCCCCCCACAATCAAGACCCAGTTGTTATCATGGCGCGCCACCGCCACCACCACCCCATCGCCCACCGCTACCGCCCCCGTCGTCCTGCCCTCCGCCACCCCGACGATAGCGCCCACCGCCACGCCCACCGAAGTGCCCATTGCCACGCCCGCCAAAGTGCCCACCGTCACACCCACCCCCCTGCCCACCGTCGCCATCGCCGTCGAGCCTACCTCCACCCCTACCAGCGTCCCCTCCTCCACACCCACCGGCGTCTCCACCAGTACCCCCACCAACACCCCCCCGCCCAGGGTTTCCAGCGGCGTTGAGGTCGAGCTGAACATCGTCGAGTATTCCTGGCTGCGGGTTCTCGTGGATGGAGACGAAGCTTTCATGGGCTCCCTGGAAGCGGGCGCCACGCGCACCTGGCGCGGGCGAGAGAGCGTCGCCTTGCGCTGCGGCAACGCTGGCGGCGTGGAAGCCACCGTCAACGGCGAACCCCTGGGCCTCCTGGGGGGAAGGGGCCAGGTGGTGGACATAGAATGGCTGGCGGAGGGAATCACCCCCACGCCTGCCACACCTGCGGATACGGTGATTCCCACTGCCGCTCCCTAGAAAAAATGCGTTATTACCTACTCTCCCTGGGATGCTGCAAGAATACCGTAGACTCCGAAGGGATGAGCCGACTGC
>CAYNWI010000032.1:0-5364 GCA_964400825.1 uncultured Anaerolineae bacterium
GAACATTTTAAATTGAGAAGTACCACTAGCCACATCAACAGCCCACAACTCTTGCTCACCTGCCAAAGTGATACGGCGGTAGTAGAATAATGTACCCTCAGGCGACCAACCCACTAGAGATATGCCATAAGCCGTATCATCGGCCAGCAAGAGCCGCTGTTCGCCACTATCTATATCAACCGCGTAGAGCTCTGTTCTCAAAGGTATATTCTCATCTGGTGGGTTTGGAATAGGGACGTTTTTTTGGCACACTACAGTTCTGCTGTCAGGGGACCAAATGTTTACATTGTAACTAAGCCCCTCAGCCAATTTTCGTGATGCACCGCTGTCAATATCCAACACCCAAAGAGTTGCGCTGAAGAGCCTGGCTCTTTCACCTGGGCCAGGAGCTAATGTTATGTAAGAAATCATATTACCATCAGGTGAGACAGCAGCATTTACCCCATATCCTGCCTTGTGAATGAAAGTGACAAGATTTCTGCGCTTGGTAAGGTCACTAACGTTAGCTATCCATAGGGTACTGACAGTAGTGTTATGATCGCCAACTGGGCTAGGCGTAGCAGGATTAATGATGGGTGGAAAGGTTTCCGCATAAACGATTTTTGGGCCAGATGGAAGCGGGCTTGATGGTGTAGGAATTGGCGTTAGAGTAGGTGCAGGAGGTGCTGGTGTGAGTTCCGAAGGTAGAGGAGTGGGGGGGACAGGAGTAGGTATCGGAGTACTCGTCATTGTAGGCCTGGGCGTCGGCGGCTCGCCTACTACCCACATCAAGGTCTTGGCCACAAAAAGCTCAGGTCCAATATAGATGTTGGTAATGTAGCGACCATCGGCGAACACACCGGCCCTGCTGACCATTCCAATGCTCTCTACACCCTCCCCGCTGTAGCTCTCCGTCTGCTCGAATAAAACATTCCCGACACTATCATACGTCCTGACCGCAATGGGCGTGTCTTGCGTTTGCCCATATTCGAAAATGAGGTAAACTGAACTGGTGCGGGAGGGGAAATTGATTACCGCCGGCCCACCAGGGGTGTCGCTCATGCGAACATTCCCAATAGAGGGAACAGGTGTTGACGCCGTGGGCGGTTGCCACGCCACCGTCTCTCCACCCCGCGATCTGAAGATGAGAGCCAGAGCAACCACCAGGACGATCAAGGCCACTATACCCAATACACTTCCCAGAGAGTTGAAGATCCTTCTCATCGCTGCACCTCCTTCTCAGAATCGTGTCTGCCGAAAAAACTCGGTTCAGAAAACAAAAAGCCGAAGATAAGTCCTTGCCAGTGCAAGGAAGCCTTCGGCAGCTACGGAGAAACTTTATTGTTTTCTGCCGCTTCGGTGTACCTAACCGTACTCTATTATGATTATACCACTGTTGGGGGGGGTGTCAAGTGGCAAACCTTAAAATTTTCGATTTGGTAACGGAGAGAGTGCCCGTAAGACAGGCTCGTTGTCCTTGGGGCCCCATCTCTCTACACTTAAGGGATGGGGGCTTGCCTTTTTGGGCGAAATGGGGTATTATTTAGGCCGCGTCACAGATGACGGGAGGGGAAATGGTGCGTGCACTGATCACGGGCATCTCGGGCTTCGTCGGCAGCCACCTGGCTGAATATCTGCTTGAGCACACCGACTGGCAGGTGGCTGGTACTGTGTACGGCCCTGAGGAAAATATCGAGCATCTGCGAGGCAGGCTGGAACTCTACCGGGCGGAGCTTTCGAAGCTGGAAACGGTGATCTCGATCGTAGAGCAAGCGAAGCCGGACTACATCTTTCACCTGGCCGCCCAGCCCCTCGTCTCTCTCTCACGACGAGACCCCTGGGGGACCATGGCCATCAACATCCGCCTCCAGCTCAATATCCTGGAGGCTGTCGCCAGGCTGGACTTACCGGCCAGGATCCTGGTGGTCGGCTCCAGCGAGGAGTACGGCCTGGTACGACCCGACGAGTTGCCGATCAAAGAGACGAATCCCCTGCGCCCCACCAGTCCCTACGCGGTGAGCAAAGTGGCCCAGGACATGCTGGGGCTGCAATACCACTTGAGCCACAAGCTGTTCACCGTGCGAGTGCGGGCCTTCAACCACATCGGCCCCCGCCAGAGCCTCGGCTTCGTAGCCCCGGACTTCGCCAGTCAAATCGCCGAAGCGGAAGCGGGGCTGCGAGAGCCCGTCATCCAGGTGGGCAACCTGGAACCCCAGCGTGACTTCAGCGATGTGCGGGACGTGGTGCGGGGATACCACCTGCTCATCACCCAGGGAGAGCCAGGGGAAGTCTATAACCTGGGCTCAGAGCAAGCTCGGTCGGTGAGGGAGATGCTGCAGACATTACTGGCTATGAGCCAGGTCCCCATCACCATCGAACAGGATCCAGAGCGCGTCCGAACCACCGATGTCCCTGTGATAGTTGGCGACTGCACCAGGATTCGGGAGCAAACCGGCTGGCAATCGAGGATTTCTTTTGAACAGAGCCTGCGGGACGTGCTGGATTACTGGCGGGGAAGAATCAAAAAAGATAAGGGAGGATAAATGGCAAAGAAAGCACTGGTCACCGGCATCACCGGCCAGGACGGCTCCTATCTGGCCGAGTTCCTGTTGGAAAAGGGCTACGAGGTGATCGGCATGGTGCGCCGCACCAGCACCGTGAACTTCGAGCGCATCAAGCACATCCAGGACAGGATAACGCTGGTCCCCGGCGATCTGATGGATCAGGTCTCCATCATTGACATTTTGCGAGAGCACCGACCTGATGAAGTCTACAATCTTGGGGCTATGTCCTTCGTTCCCACCTCCTGGAGCCAGCCAGTGTTGACGGGCGAAGTGACAGCCCTGGGGGTCACTCGCGTACTGGACGCTATTCGCACCGTGGATCCGACCATCAGGTTCTATCAGGCATCCTCCAGCGAGATGTTTGGCAAAGTGAGAGAAACGCCCCAAACCGAGAACACCCCCTTCTATCCCCGCAGCCCCTACGGGGTGGCCAAGGTCTACGGCCACTGGATCACCGTCAACTATCGGGAGAGCTACGACCTGTTCGCCTGCTCAGGCATCCTTTTCAACCACGAGAGCCCTCGCCGAGGCCTGGAGTTCTCCACCCACAAAGTGACCCACGGCGTGGCTCGCATCAAGTTGGGCCTGGAAAATGAACTCAGAATGGGCAACCTGGACGCCAAACGAGATTGGGGCTACGCGGGCGATTACGTCAAGGCCATGTGGCTTATGCTCCAGCAGGACGAGCCAGATGACTACGTGGTAGGTACCGGCAGTACCCACTCGGTGCGAGAGCTTTGTGAAGTGGCCTTCGACTACCTCGGCCTGGACTGGCAGGATCACGTAGTAGTGGACCCCAGGTTCCTCCGCCCAGCCGACGTGGACTTTCTGGTGGCGGACGCCAACAAAGCTCGCACCAAGCTAGGCTGGGAGACTGCTGTCACTTTTGAGGAGTTGATCCAGATGATGGTAGACGCCGATCTGGAGGCGTTGAAGAGGGAAAACAATCTGAAATGAGAACCATTGCAAAACAAGAAAGAGTCGCTCATGTCATCGCCTCCCTCAAAGAATACGATCCCCAGCGGGTAATCCTCTTCGGCTCCCGGGCGCGTGGAGACGATGATGAATACAGCGACCTCGATCTGGTGATCATCAAAGAGACTGAGGAGCGCTTTTTGGACAGACTGGAAAGAGTTTACGAGCTTGTCAAACCTACCTTCGCTATGGATGTATTGGTTTATACTCCTCAAGAGTTTGCCGAGATGCAAGAGCGGGATAATCCATTCATAGAGATGGTGCTGAAAGAGGGAGTTGTCATTTATGAAAGACCCCAAAGGTGAAGCAGAGCGCTGGCTAAAACAAGCTGAATACGACCTCCGAGCCGCTGAGCACAACGCGGACGGGGGATTTTACTCGATAGCCTGCTTTAACGCCCAGCAAGCTGCAGAGAAGTCACTCAAGGCATTCCTTTACGCTCAAGGGGAGCGGGTGGTATTGGGGCATTCGGTGGGCGAGCTCTGCCGCCGCTGTGGAGAATACGATGAGAGCTTCGCCGACCTTGCTGGACTGGCGAGCAAACTGGACCGTCTCTACGTTCCCACTCGTTACCCTAATGCCTTGCCAGGTGGGGTGCCCGCCGAAGTCTACGACGAAGAGGACGCTACAGGGGCTATCGCCTTGGCCTCCAAGGTCCTGGCTATGGTAAGGAAAGGCTTATGGGATACATGAAAATCAAATTCGGTACCGACGGCTGGCGAGGTAAGATCGCTGAGGATTACACTTTCGACAACGTCCGGCGCTGTGCCCAGGGCTTTGCTCGTTATCTGCTTGATAAGCGGGTGGCTAAAAAGGGCGTGGTGGTGGGCCACGACCGCCGCTTCGCCTCGGAGCACTTCGCCGCGGCGGTGGCCGAGGTGTTGGCCGCCCACGACGTCCATGTCCACCTCACCCAAGGAGCCACCCCCACCCCGGTCATCGGCCATGCTGTGGTGACGCTGGGAGCGGCGGGCGCAGTCAACATCACCGCCAGCCACAACCCATCCACCGATAACGGCTTCAAGGTGCGGGACGAGCACGGCGGCGCGATTGCTCCCGACGGGCTGAAAGAAATCGAGGCCCACATCCCCCCCATCGCGGAGGTAAAGCGCCTGCCTTTGGACAAGGCCGAGGCTCAGGGTTTGGTGGAGCGTTTCGATCCTGCGCCGGCCTACCTCGCCCATCTGCGAGACCTGATTGACGTGGAGCCTATCAAGGCCGCCGGCCTGACCATCGTCGTGGATCCCATGTGGGGCAACGGCATCGGCTGGTTCCCGCGCATCCTGGCAGGCGGTAGCACCGAGATCATCGAAATCCACAACGTACGCAATCCCCTCTTCCCCGACATGCTTCGGCCCGAGCCTATCCCCCCCAACGTGGATGCCTGCCTGGCCAAGGTGCGGGAGCTAGGAGCCGACGTGGCTATCATCAACGACGGCGACGCCGACCGCATCGGGATAGGCGATGAGCAGGGCCGCTTCGTCAACCAGTTGCAGGTCTACGGCCTGCTGGCGCTGTATTTCCTGGAGGTGCGGGGTGAGCGAGGGCCTATCGTCAAGACCCTCTCCACCACCTCGGTTCTGGATAAGTTGGGGCAGATTTACGACGTGCCGGTGCACGAGACCGGGGTAGGCTTCAAGTACGTGGCCCCCAAGATGCTGGAGGTGAAGGCCATGATCGGCGGGGAGGAGAGCGGAGGCTACGCCTTTCGAGGCAACGTCCCCGACCGGGACGGCATCCTGGCCAATCTTTACTTCCTCGACTTCATGGTGCAAACGGGCAAGAGCCCCTCTCAGCTTCTGGATCACCTGTACGAGGTCGTCGGCGCTCGCTATTTCTACGACCG
>CAYNWI010000032.1:5464-13855 GCA_964400825.1 uncultured Anaerolineae bacterium
CTCAGCTTCTGGATCACCTGTACGAGGTCGTCGGCGCTCGCTATTTCTACGACCGGATTGACCACTACTTCTCCGCTGAAGAGGGGGAAACTGTGCGGCAGCGCGTCAGGAAGGCCAGGCCGGAGCTTTTGGCTGGCCTCAAAGTGACGGACCTCGACGCCACTGACGGCTACAAATACAGCCTGGAGGACGGCGGCTGGCTTTTGATTCGCTTCTCCGGCACCGAGCCTGGCCTGATCCGTGTCTATTGCGAAACAACAAATGAGGACAAGGTGAGGGTGCTTTTGGGAGAGGGGATGAGGCTGGCGGGGCTAGAACACTAAGGGAGGATTGAGATGGAAATGCAAATCGATTTCTCGCAGGAGCATCAAACCCTTAAAGCGAGGGAAGAGGAGTTCAGGGGGAAGCATGTCCTCGTGATCGGCGAAGAAATACATGAAATCGAGGACGAAAAACAGGGTGTACGGTTATTGGAAGAGGTCAGGAAGAAACATCCAGGCAGAATCCCTCTGCTAACCTATGTCACGAAAGAGGAGCTATACATTCTATGCCCCTAAAGTTTCGTCCTAAAGCCGTGCCTTCCGCTCTCTTCGGCGTCGTGTATCGCCCTGTGGCTGACGTTCTGGTTCAGACGAAAGATAAGGGCGATTGGGTATCCGTCAGCATGATAGTTGATACCGGAGCTGATTACACCATTATGCCCAAACGATATGCTCCTCTCCTGGGGATTGATGTCAATGTTGACTGCATAGAACACAAGACCCACGGCATTGGCGGCAGCGAGACGGTTTATCTATGCCGTGATGTCACGGTCAGGTTGGGTCGTTGGGAGAGGCATATCCCGCTTGGCTTTCTGGACGGGGATGACATCCCCCCTTTGCTGGGCAGGCAGGACTTCCTTGAGACCTTCCGGGTGATCTTTGAGGGGTATGAGACCATCTTTGTTCAGCCCAGGAAACGATGAGATGTCCGCCAACCTACTGATTGACACCCACACCCACCTCGATTTCCCCCAGTTCGACAACGACCGGGAGCGGGTCATCGAGCGAGCAGCGGCCACAGGGGTGAGGGCCATCGTAGACATTGGAACCGATTTGGCTTCCAGCCAGGCGGCGGTGGCCCTGGCCGATACATACCCCCAAATCTACGCCGCAGTGGGAGTGCACCCTCACGACGCCAGGACTGTGACGGGGAAACTGCTGGGAGAGCTGAGAGCTTTGGCACTCCATCCCAAAGTGGTCGCCATCGGCGAAATCGGACTGGATTTCTATCGCGATCTCTCGCCGCGAGATCAACAGCGCCAGGCCTTTGAGCAGCAGTTGGCCCTGGCAAGCGAGGTGGGGAAGCCGGTAGTTATCCACGATCGCGACGCTCACTCAGAAGTTATGGCCACCCTGCGCCGTTGGGCTGCGAGCAGCCATCAGCCAGCGGGGGTTCTGCACTGCTTCTCAGGCGATCTGGCTATGGCCCAGGAGGCTATCGAACTGGGCTTCTACATCTCCATCGCCGGCCCCGTAACTTTCAAGAATGACAAGCGCTTGCACGAGTTGGTCCGCCAACTGCCCTTGGAGAAGCTCCTGGTAGAGACCGATTGCCCTTACTTAACGCCCCATCCCCATCGTGGGAAGCGCAATGAGCCAGCTTATGTGAAACTGGTAGCTCAGGAAGTCGCCCACATCAAAGGGTTATCGCTGGAAGAAGTGGGCCGTATCACTTCGGACAATGCCCAGGCACTCTTTGCCTTGAAGTTTTGAACGAAAGGAAAAAGCCTTGAAGGTCATCCCTATCCTCGAGCTCATCCGCGAGGACCTGGAGCGCGTAGAGCGCAAGATGCGTGAACTTTCTCATATCGAATACGCACAGTTGAGAGCCACCCTGGATTATATTCTAGGCAGCGGGGGCAAGCGTTTGCGCCCGGCTCTGGTTCTACTGTCGAGCAGGTTCTATCCCGCCGATGCTGAAAAGGTCGCTTCTCTGGCCGCCGCGGTGGAGACGCTGCACACGGCCACCCTCATCCACGATGATCTGATAGACAACGCTTTCCTGCGCCGTGGCAACCCCACCCTTAATACCATGTGGAACAGCGCAGCAACGGTTTTGACTGGGGACTACCTGTTCGCCCGGGCAGCGGCTTTTGCTGCCGAGACCGAGAGCGTGCGCGTGGTCTCCATCTTCGCCCAAACCCTGATCACCATCTGCAGCGGCGAGCTGAAGCAGATCTTTGGTAGCAACAAGGGACAGACGACCAGGGACTACTATTATCAACGCATTTACAACAAGACCGCCTCCCTTTTCGCCGCATCATCGGAAACGGGAGCCATCCTGAGCGGTGCATCGGAGTCGGAAGTGCAAGCTCTGCGCGACTATGGCTACAATTTGGGAATGGCCTTTCAAATCGTGGATGACGTCCTCGATTTCGCGGGCGACGAGGGTGAGCTGGGCAAGCCCGTCGGCAGCGACCTGCGCCAGGGGATCGTTACCCTACCTGCCATCTATTTCCTCGAAGCCCACCCAGGAGATGAAGCCGTAACCAAAGTGCTGAGTGGGCGATACGAGGGCGACGATGAGGTGCGGGCTGCCGTGAAAATGATCGGGGAGTCGGGAGCCATCGAGTCATCCACAGCCGAAGCCAAGAGATTTGCCGTCAGGAGCCGCGACGCACTCTCGGCCCTGCCTCACAACGAATCTCGCCAGGCCATGCTCGATCTAGCCGATTTCGTGGTAGAGCGGCGAAAGTGAGAAGCCCCCAAAGTGCCCACTTTGCGATAGATGTCTGTGACGCGGCGGCCTGGGAGCCGCCGTCTTAGCAATTGGAGATTGGAGACTGGAGATTGGAGATTGAAAGCGATCTGTCCATTGTGATCGTGAACTGGAATGTACGAGATCTCCTGAGGCGTTGCCTGCATTCCATTATGTCCAGCCTCCAACTTCCATCTTCCATCTTCCATCTTCCATCCTCCAACCTCCAACTTCCAACTTCCAACCTCCAGATCGAGGTCATCGTAGTGGATAACGCCTCCTCCGACGGCAGCGTGGCGATGGTAAAAGAAGAGTTTCCCCAGGTGCGGCTGATTGCCAACAGCGAGAACCTGGGCTTCACCGTGGGCAACAACCAGGGCATCGCCGTCAGCCGAGGGCGATACGTCCTCCTGCTGAACCCGGACACGGAGGTAGTCGGCGACGCGCTGGCGACGATGGTCGAGTACATAGACGATCACCCCCAGGTGGGAGCACTGGGGCCGCAGCTCCTGAACCCTGACGGGAGCGTACAGTCCTCGCGCCGCCGCTTTCCTACCCTGGCTACCGCTTTTTTAGAAAGCACCATCCTACAACAGTGGTTCCCCCACAACCACGTCACCAGACACTACTACATCACAGACCGCCCAGATGATGAGGTACAAGAGGTGGACTGGGTCACCGGGGCCTGCTTGCTGGCCCGCCGAGAGGCCATCGAAAATGTAGGTGTGTTAGACGAGGGCTTCTTCATGTACTCCGAGGAGTTGGATTGGTGCCGACGCATCAAGGCCCAGGGATGGAAGATGGTCTACCTGCCCACAGCCAAAGTGATCCACTACGGGGCACAATCGAGCGAGCAGGTCAAATCCTTCCAGCACATCCAATTTCAGCGCAGCAAAGTCCGCTATTTCCGCAAGCATCATGGCTCGTGGCAGGCGGAGGTATTGCGGCTATTCATCCTGGCCAGCTATCTCTACCAACTGATCGTCGAAGCCCTCAAGTGGCTGGTAGGACACAAGAGGCCGCTGCGAGCATCGCGGGTTAGATCCTATTATCAGGTGCTCAAAGAACTATGAAAGTCTGTCTGATCACCGGCGAATACCCTCCCGACCAGGGCGGCGTGGGTGATTTCACCAATGAGGTGGCTAAGGCGCTGGCAGAGCTAGGCCACGAAGTCCACGTGCTCACCAGTGCCTCACCCAACACACAGCCCGCAACCCGCAACCCGAAACCTGAAACCCGAAACCCAGTAATCGTCCATCGCATCGTTCGCAACTGGAGCTGGCGCTGCTGGCGCGACATCACCCGGCTGAACGACGCGCTCCGCTTCGACATCGTCAACATCCAATACCAAACAGCCGCCTACGGGATGCATCCGGCCATCAACCTCTTGCCGCTGCGATTGAGGACGGGCAGGGTACCACGCCCCCACACGGTGGTCACTCTCCACGACCTGAAGGTGCCCTACCTTTTTCCCAAGGCCGGTCGCCTGCGCTGGTGGCTGAACCTGGTCCTGGCCCGCTGGAGCGATGCAGTCATCGTCACCAACGCCGAGGACTTCGCCAGGCTGTCAGCTTATTCGTCCATCCGCTCGCTATCGCTCATCCCCATCGGCTCCAACATCAGCCCCAAACCTCCGGCGGACTATGATCGAGAGGCCTGGCGAGCCGACTGGGGACTGAAACCCGATGCTCTCTTGCTCTCCTACTTCGGCTTCCTCAACGAGAGCAAAGGGGCCGAAAACCTGATACGCGCCCTGGCTAGGCTGGTACAAAGAGGATGCAACGTGCAGTCAATCTCCAATCTCCAACCTCCAACCTCCAACCTCCAACTGATGATGGTGGGGGGCAAGGTAGGCTCCAGCGATCCCACCAACGTGGCCTATCTGAACAGGATCGAACGTTTGATCGAGGAGCTGGGCCTGACGGACAGGGTGCTCTGGACAGGCTATACTCCCCAGCCTGAAGTCTCGGCCAACCTGCTGGCCTCCGATGTCTGCGTGCTCCCCTACCGGGACGGAGCCTCGTTCCGACGAGGGAGCTTCATGGCGGCCTTGGCCCACGGCCTGCCCATCGTCAGCACCCGACCACGAGTTGACGTGCCTGAGCTACGGCATGGGGAGAACATCCTCCTCGTTCCCCCCGACGCCCCCGTTGCGCTGGCCGAGGCGATAGCGAGACTGGCCCAGGATGCCAGGCTGCGGCGCCGCCTGGGTGAGGGGGCTGCCAGATTGGCCCAGAGCTTCACCTGGGAGAAGATCGCCGAGAAGGCAGAGGCTCTCTACGAGGAAATCCTGCATGCTTAACAAAGAGGGAGCGCTGGATGGCATATGCCCTGAACGTAGCCACCGGTTTAATCGGCGGGGTGCTGTACGTCTTCGAGGGAATACGGGGGTTTGGAGGATAGGAGGTGAGTAACCACTACTCACCTGCTCCCGCTCACTGAAAACGCCATAGACAAGGAGGGAAGCCAATTAAAGCACTAATGTCTATCCTGTTCGTCCTTTTAGCAAGCCCGCTACTCTCATGGATGTGGACTGTGGCCGGCCGGGGGGCAGAGCTATCAGACTCCCCTCACCCGATGTCGGATGAAAAGCCAAGGCTGAGATTCCAGCCAGGCGAGAATGTGGAATTTGTGAGCCAGATCGACACACTAGGAATTGCCAAGGACGTGGCGGTAGCGGGGAGCTACGCCTATGTCGCCGATGAGGACGAGGGCCTGCGTATCATCAATATCTCCGACCCGGCGGCCCCGACCGAGACCGGCTTCTGCGACACGCCAGAGGATGCCACGGGTGTGACGGTGGCAGGGGGCTACGCCTACGTCGCCGATTGGTACGGCGGCCTGCGCATCGTGGACATCTCCAACCCGGCCACTCCAGTGGAGACCGGCTTCTGCGACATGCCAGGGTCTGCCCGGAGCGTGGTGGTGGCGGGGCACTACGCCTACGTCGCCGCTGGGTGGGGCGGCCTGCGCATCGTGGACGTCTCCGACCCGGCGGCCCCTAATGAGGTCAGCTTCTACGATATACCCTGGATTGCCTGGGACGTGGCGGTGGCAGAGAACTACGCCTACGTCGCCAATTGGTACGGCCTGCACATCATCAACGTCTCCGACCCGGCCGCCCCGAGCGAGGCCGGCTTCTACGACACACCGGGGTTTGTCACGGGCGTGACGGTGGCGGGGAACTACGCCTACGCCGCCGCCGTGGACGGCCTGTGCATCGTGGACATCTCCAACCCGGCAGCTCCGAGCGAGGTTGGCTTCTGTGACACGCCGGGGTTTGCCTTTGACGTGGTGGTAGCGGGGAACTACGCCTACATCGCCGCTGAGGGTAGCGGCCTGTGCGTCGTAGACGTCTCCGACCCGGCCGCCCCGAGCAATGTCGGTTTCTACGACACGCCGGGGGCGGCCAATGGCGTGGCGGTGGCAGGAAACTACGTCTACGTCGCCGATTGGGACAGCGGCCTGGTCATTCTGCGCTTCACGGGCGAGCCTATCCCAACGCCTACGGTAACCCACAGCCCAACACCAACCAACACGCCCACGACCACACCGACCAGTACGCCCAAGCCTACTGCGACCAGCACTGCCACGCCCACTCCTACGGCGACATCCCCCTACCGCGTCTATTTGCCGTTGGTGCTCAAGAACTTCGGAGAGAGGTGAATAGAGATGGACTTATCCATTGTCATCCCCCTCTACAACGAGGAGGAGAACGTAGAGCCGCTCTACGAGAAACTAAAGGCCGCTCTGGAGGGAATGGGGCGAGAGTACGAGATCATCATCGTAGACGATGGGAGCACCGACGGGAGCTTCGACGTCCTCAAGCGGCTACACGAGGGCGACGAGCGCCTCAAGGTGATCCGCTTCCGCCGCAACTTCGGGCAGACGGCAGCCTTCGCCGCCGGCTTCGACCGCTCCCAGGGCCAGGTGGTGATCACCCTGGACGCCGACCTCCAGAACGATCCCGCCGACATACCCTTGCTTTTGGAGAAGATCGAGGAGGGGTACGATGTGGTCAGCGGCTGGCGACTGCACCGCCAGGCCCCCTTTCTGACCCGCCGCCTCCCTTCGATGATCGCTAACTGGCTCATCTCCCAGGTCACCGGAGTGCATCTCCACGACTACGGCTGCTCCCTGAAGGCCTATCGTCGCGAGGTGGTGAAAAACGTGCAGCTCTACGGGGAGTTGCACCGCTTCATCCCCGCCATCGCCAACTGGATGGGAGTCTCTGTGGCCGAGGTGCCGGTAAGCCACCACCGAAGACGCTTCGGCAAGTCCAAATACGGCCTCTCCCGCACCGGCAGGGTACTCCTGGATATCTTGACCGTGCGCTTCCTGCTGAGCTATTCCACCAGGCCGATCCACATCTTCGGTGGACTGGGGCTGATCAGCTTCGTCGCGGGCATCGGCCTGGGCGGGTACCTATCCTACGTCAAGTTCGCCCTCGGCCAGAAAATCGGCGACCGCCCCCTGCTGCTCCTGGCGATATTGCTGATGGTGATGGGTGTGCAGTTGATAAGCATGGGACTCTTGGGAGAGCTGGTGGTGCGCACCTACTACGAGACGTTGGACAAGCCCATCTACGCGGTGAGGGAAGTGCTGGATGACTGAGGAATGATCAAAATCCAAAGCTCAAAATCCAAAGCTCAAAATTGGAAGTTTGAAGTTTGTATCGTTCTGACCCTCTTCACCCTGGCTTTGCTGCCGCGAGTGTCGAACCTGAACGCTTTCATCACCTGGGACGAGCCGGCGTGGACTTACCGCTCCATCAAGTTCCTGACCGCGCTGCGGCGAATGGACTTCGGCGGAACCTTCCTGGTGGGGCACCCTGGGGTGATGACCATGTGGTCTGGAGCAACAGGTATCGCGATTCAGCGCTTGCTGGGCTCTGGGTCTGCCGCCGATTTCGCCTGGCTGAGCGGCCTGCCCACTCTGGATCCCAGGGACACAGAGGCTCTGCACAAGCTGGCTCCTTTCCTCCCAGCAGCCAAGCTGCCAGTGGCGGTGCTCCACGCAACCTGCATCGTGGGCATCTACCTCCTCGCCAGGAAGCTTTTCGACACTAAAGAGGCTCTACTCGCCGCCCTCCTCCTGGCCCTCGATCCATTCCACCTGGCCCTCTCCCGCGTCCTGCACATTGACGCCCTGGCCGCGAACTTCATGCTCCTCTCCGTGCTCAGCCTGCTTGTTCACTTACGGATCCAAAATCGCTCCGAGGGGATTGCCAAATCCCCGCTCTTGGCCTGGATCTGGCGATCCAGGCCGAGCAGAAGCGCACTTTACCTTCTCTTATCCGGAGGCTTCGCTGCTTTAGCCGTCCTCAGCAAGTCCTACGCCCTTTTCCTCGCCCCCTTCGCCGGCCTCTTGCTGGCCACAGCCTATCTGATCAAAGAGCGAGACTTGCGCCAGGCGATTCCCCTACTGCTCGTCTCCTCCACCACCTGGTGCCTCGTTGCCATCTTCGTCTTTTTCCTCCTCTGGCCGGCCATGTGGGTTGATCCCCTGGGCACTATCCGAAGCGTGCTCGATACAGCTTTCGGCTTCGCCGCGATTCCTGGGGGTACCTCAGACTTCTTTCTCGGAAGGCACGTTGCCGATCCAGGGCCCTGGTTCTACCCCATCGCCCTGGCGTTCCGCACGACGCCGCTT
>CAYNWI010000033.1:0-13692 GCA_964400825.1 uncultured Anaerolineae bacterium
ACGCCGGGCTTGGTGGGAAGGGTTTGCAGTTTGTCTTTCAATAACGGGTGATCCATCCATGCATCCTTTAGAACACGGATTCGCGGGATTTGTGGACTTGATCCGTTAATCCTGCCGATCCGCTGTTCTTTCCAAGCTGGTGGTCCATACGTGCATCCTTGTTGAATGGTAAATCGGCTACAGTGCCCCCTTGCGGATGAGAGATAGGTATAGTTCCCAGGCGGAGTAGTAGGCGTACTTCAAGTCGTGGTTGCCCTCGGCGAAGTAGCTGCTGTGCGGATACGTGTCCCCATCTAGGGCCAAGAAGTGGACGAGCCGACTCCAGTTGTGGAAGATTCGCAACAACTGGAGCGGCTAATGTCACAGTGAATCCTTACGGCGAAAACACAAGAGGTAAAATCCACCGTCTAGCTCCAGCAATATAGGCTCGTAATTCTGTCTCAACTGAGCACTTTCGACGATATCCTGTTCCCAAGGGTATCGGCTATAAGGTGGTGGCATATCCTGCACAGGCTCGTTCAGTATTATTCCATTATCCAGGATCACATAATCTGGACCACGGGATAGAACATATTCTCCATCCCATTTCTGGTGGCCCTTTAAAGGCATTTCTGGATGGGCATTTGTATGAGCTATATGAACATCAGTCAAGCCAAGAACATCGATGGTTTTCAACTCGGAATAGTAGGCCACGGCCCCCAAGGGCGAGAGAGCAATAGAAGCTTTAGATGGAAGCCTCTTTTTCAACTGCTTTCCCAGAAATATCCAGCGCTTCTCAAAATAATCATAAGTGCCATAGATACGTTTATATTCCCTGATGGTAGGTACAGAGGTGTAAGCCAAGAAAATGAGGATGGGGATGATCCTTAATATTAGGCCACCTTTTCGCCCTGAAAACGCTTCCTGTAGAAACCAGAAGGTTTCATTCAAGAGAAGATAGAAAATCGGCAAAATCGGGACAAAGAACCGTAAAAGGGGGAAACAGTCACCTCCTGCAAATACTATGTATAGGCTATAGATAAGCAGAATTCCAATAAGATAAGCCTCCCAATTCTGATTTGATCTCTTCTTTAAGAAAATGATCGGAAGCCCGAGGAAACCAGCTATTCCACCGACAGAGGTAAGAAACTGGCCGAAATAAGTTGATCCCAACTTGATGTCGCTCCACAAATCTGCTTTCTTAGCATAAAACGTGTTGGGTAAAAGGTACCCATAATAGTTGTAACGCCACAAGAAGTATATGAAGTAAAGCAAAGATGGAATGAAGATCCAGAAGTACCTCTCTTTTTTGTGCCAGCCCGAGTGTCCCTTTTGGACATAGAGATAGTGTATTATCGTTATGCAGAATATTAACACGGCCTCGTGCCGTGTTAAAGCAGCCAGAAAAAAGAAGAGAGAGGAATAGTAGAGACAACGACTATGGCTGAGACCTTGCAGATACAACCATATGCTGGCAGTTACTAGGAAGGAGAACATAGCTGTCTCTAAACCGTTGACTGAGTGCAGAGCAAGAGGGCCACTAAAAGCTAATAGCATGAGAGGAATTGTGTCCGAAATCGGTGTCTTTTCCGTGATGGAGCGGGATATTTGGTAAGTTACCACAAGGGTGCTAATGCTGAAGAGTGTGCCTAAGATCTTAGACACGAGGGGCAGATCAAAACCCAACTTGAAAAGGAGGCTTAGTATTAGCACCCAAAGGAAGTTTGAATAACCTTCCACCCTCTCGCCGTCATTAAAAACTAGCCCCTTTCCTCTAGCGAGGTTTCTGGCGTATCTAAAAGAAATATAGGCATCCATCGTAGGGGTTATGCGTCCAAAAGATACCAGCATGTGCAAGGAAGATTATGATAACTAATGACAGAAGCAGCATATCTGCCTTTGACATACGTCTTTTCATGAGGCTAATCTCCAGTATATCTCTATCCAAAGTACTGGTTTCCGAAGACGAACTCTATCGCCACAGCCAAGAAACTCGCTTAGTCCCCACAGGCTGGTTCTCTCCGCTTGCAGTTTTCTTTCCCCTTTTTGAAATGGGCTATAGCAGATGTTTGTAATTCTACCATCTCCTGATCCGATTGCCCACCATGAAGCCCAGGAACCCAGTCAGAGCAATGTCTAACAGTACCTCCAGCCTCACCAGCAACTCCACTGGCCCATTTCGTGGTTCCAGTCCAGCCGGATCCATCGTCGTCAGGGGTTCTTCCCTGAGAGGCCAGGCTTCGAAGGCACTCCGTTCTCCTCGATCCGCTTCAGTATCTCCTCGTTTGGATGTAGCCATCCGCGGAAGGGTCGGCGTGGGGAGAGAAGTAGGGCTGTAGTTCTTCAGTATGAGTGGGAGATAAAGTCGATAGGTCGTTGACGTACCAGTGGGCGTTTGCGTGGGTGTGTCAGTCGGTGTCGCCGTCGGCGTGGGTGTCGGCGTGTGACTGACAGTCGGCGTTGGCGTGTCGGTTGGCGTCAATGTTGGTGTACTAGTCGCCGTGGCCGTCGGTGTGGGTGTTGGTATAGCGGTAGGTGTCACCGTCGGTGTAGTGGTCGGCGTGGGCGTCGGCTGCGCGGCGGAGTAGTAAGCGTACTTCAGGTCGCCGTTTGTCTTATCGTGGTAGCTGATGCGTGGATACCCGCCCCCATCCAGGGCCAGGGAGGTGTCCCAGCCAACATTCCCCTCACTGTCCACGGTCTCAATGTGCCAGCCGGAGGCGTCCTGGTAGGCATACTTCAGGCCGCTGCCACAGTAGCTGATGTGCGGATACCCGCCCCCATCCAGGGCCAGGGAGGTGTCCCAGCCGACATACCCCTCGCTGTCTACGGTCTCGATGTGCCAGCCAGAAGCGTCCTGGTAGGCGTACTTCAGGTCGTCATTGCCCTCATCCCAGTAGCTGATGTGCGGATGCCCGGCCCCATCCAAGGCCAAGGAGGTGTAGTAGCCGACATCCCCCTGGCGGTCCACGGTCTCAATGTGCCAGCCAGTGGCGCCCTGGCAGGCGTACTTCAGGTCGCAATTGGGGTAGCCACCGTAGCAGTAGCTGATGTGCGGATAGTCATCCTGATCCAGGGCTAAGGAGGTGAAATAGCCGACATTCCCCTCGCTGTCCACGGCCTGGATGTGCCAGCCGGAGTTATCCTGGTAGGCGTACTTCAGGTCTTCGTTGCCATAGTCTTGGTAGCTGATGTGTGGATACCCGTCCCGATCCAGAGCCAAGGAGGTATGGTTGCCGACCTCGCTCTCGCTGTCCACGGTCTCAATGTGCCAGCCGGAGGCGTCCTGGTAGGCATACTTCAAGTTGCCGAGGCCTGAGTAGCTGATGTGTGGATACCCGTCTCCATCTAGGGCCAGAGAGGTGTAACCATTAACCCACTCGCTGTCCAGAGTCTCGACGTGCCAGCCGGCGGCGTCCTGGTAGGCATGCTTCAGGTTGGATAGAGGGTAGTCAGCGAAGTAGCTGATTTGCGGATATCCATCTCCGTCCAGAGCTAGGGAAGTGTCCTCACCGACGTCCCCCTCGCTGTCCACGGTCTCGATGTGCCAGCCGGAAGCATCCTGGTCCGCCACGGTGAGAGTCGCCTGGAAGACCAATGGGGCCAGGAGCAAGACCAACACGCCGAGCCATAGTAGGTATTTGCCTTTGCTGTGAATCATAGCCTTCTCCTTTTGCACTCCACCTGACAACTCCTGAGGGGGCTAGCCTGCTTATATTTTACCATGAAAACGAACGGAAAGGCAATTCCTCACTTGAGCATTGCGGATTGAGAGACGGGCTAATCGAGCTTGACAAGAACTTTCACCTTCGGAACCATTTCTCCTGCAGCCTTTCCAGCGTGCCGTCCTCCCTCATATCCACCAGCGCTTCGTTGATGGCCTTGAGAAGCAAGGGGCTGTCCAGCCGCACGGCGATGACGTACAGTTCGTCGGTCAGCGGGTTGCCGATCACCTGAACTCCCCCGTCAGTAGCCATGAACTGGTGAGCGGAGACAGCATCCACTATGGCCGCTTCTACCTTGCCCTCTTTTAGAGCTGACAACACGTCCTGGGGAGTCAGGTAACTCTGGAGGCTCAGGCCTTCGATTTCCTTCTGCAGTCGCCTGCCGACGACATCGCCTTCTGAAGCCAGCTCTACTCCCAGCGTCTTCCCAGCCAAGTCATTTACTTCGCTGATCTCTCCCTCATCGGATCGTACGACCAACACCTGCCCGGCATTGAAGTAGGAGATGGAGTACGCCACATCGCCGTAGAGTAGGGGGTCGTAGGGGAGGGCCGAGATGATGGCATCGAACCGGCCTACGTAGAGGGCATCGTAGAGACTGTCGAAGCCCACGTTGACTAGCTCCACCTCGACGCCCAGGCGCTGACCGATGGCTCGTGCCAGATCAACATCGAGGCCGACGATTTGACCCGTTGACTCGTCAATGTACTCGAAGGGCGGCCAACTGGCATCCATCCCCACCCGCATCACCCCTTCTCTCCGTATCCGCGCCCAGGTCTCGTCCTCCTGTCTACCCAACTGCGTGAGCATAAACCAGGTCACCAGCCCGATGACCACCAGAGTCAGGATTGCCAACAGAGCACGCTTGCTGCCCCTCAGTTTTCTCATTCCCTCTCCCCCCGCGCGTATCTCTGCACTTCCAGGTAGATGGGCTTGGGAAGAAAGTCCACAGTCACAAAGGTGAAGTAGTCTCGGTAACCTTTGGCTGGTCGGGGGTAGCGAAAGGCCCACAGGCAGACCGCCTCGCACCAGTCCCACTCCAGGGCCTTCTGGTAGGCGCGGATGCTGTACTCGATGCGCTGATAGGGGCGCACGGCCTTGGTCCAGCGGGGGTGATCGTTCCAGCCGCCCTCGGTGATCAGGCACGTTTTGTCGCCATCGTCGTTGGCGACCATCACCTGACGGAGGAGTTCGGCACGGGCGAAGTTTACCTCGTCCGCAGCCGGGGGATCGTCGGGGGGGAACGTCCAACCGTAGGCGTGGACGGCCAGGATGTCGAAGTAGTTTTTGGCTCCAGCCTCATACATCCGCTGGAGGTAAGTCAGATCGTTCAGGCCCTCCGGGTCGCCCTCTGGAGCCAGGGTCGGAGCCAGGGCGCCGGCCAGGACTTGCATCTGGGGGTTGGCCTCCTTGGCCTGGATGTAAGCCACTTTCAGAAGCTCGGTGTAGCCTTCGGGGTCCACGGGCCGATATCCCCACTCCGCGCTAAGATTGGGCTCGTTCCAGACGATGATGTGCTGGACGCGGCCCTGGAAGTGGGTGACGAAGGCGTGGACGAAATCGCCGAAGTCGTCATAATGTTCCCGATCGAGGTAGGACGTGATGGTGCCCTCGGGCCGGGCCCACTCGGGGACGAAGCCCAGTCGGGCAATGACGGTCAAGCCCTGAGCCAGAGCGTGATCCACCACCACGTCGGGGTGGCTCCAGTCGAAGTGGCCCTTCTTCCCCTCGTAGTAGGCCCAGGGGAAGTACTCCACGATCCAGGGCGCACCCATCTGCCGCACCATGGAGAGCGTCTGCTTGATCTTCCACTCCTCCACCTCGTCGGTCAGGCGGGTGTGGACGCCCATCTTGGGGTTGATGGTCACCACTTCTTGCTGAGGGCCCAGGGGCACGACGGGCCTGGTCGGCCTCACCAGGACGAGTAGCAGGGCAATGGCCATCGCAATCTTAGTTGACTTTTTACTGCTGAGATCTCTTATTAGCGGTTGCACCGATCTCATTACTCGTTGCCTCGTTACCTCATTACCTGCCGTCATTATACAACCTTTGCCCATCTTTGCCAACCGGTGATTGCCCGTAACTCCAGGCGGATCCGCCAGGCGCAAAAAAAGGAGGGCATCTTGGCCTGAGCAGCCTTGTGATGCCCTCCTTTGCCTCAAGGTACGAGGTGCGGCTCAACGTTCACGAGGTAGACTTGAGTGGCTGGTCTGGGATCGGAGTAGAGTGGAATGGCAGGGAACTATCGCCAGAGAGCTCGTCGGCGCCGATGTCCGCCACGGCCTGGCCATCGTCGTCGCCATCAATGGGACGCGGGTCGCCATCGAGGTCGGTGCTTGGCGGCGTGGCCGGGTCGCCAGCGTCAATGCAGGGCGAGCTCGTTAGCAGGCGATAGTTGCCACCTGACAAATCGTCCAAAAGGGGATCCTGGTGGATGTCGTGGGCGCCTGGGGTCAGATTGTAGTAGTTATCGGGGATGTTGTCCCAGATGTTGTTGTAGTCACTGATAGGCGATCCGTCGTGGTTGTGGATACCGCCAGATGAGAAAGCGGTGTTGTTGACGATGATGTTGTTGCCGATGATGGGTGAGCCCCTCAGGTTGAAGATGCCGCCGCCGAAGATAGCCGCTGAGTTGTCGAAGATGGTGTTGTTAGCAATGGTGGGTGAACCGTTGGCCACATAGATGCCGCCGCCGAGGCCCGCCGCCGAGTTGCTAACGATGACGTTGTTGCGGATAGTGGGTAAGCCACCTTCGACGCATATCCCGCCACCAAAGAAGGTCGCTGAGTTGTTGGTGACGATGTTATTCTCCACCATCGGCGAGGCGTTGTGGATGTAGATACCGCCTCCGTGGTCAGCGTTGCCGCCCCTGATGGTGAAGCCGGAGATGACGGCACTGCCCATGACCTCGACTCCGCTGGCTGTAACCACCGGCCCAGAACCATCGCCGCTGATTACCGTCACCTCGGCCCCGGCCCCGTAGATCTTCACGCCACTCTTCAGGTTGATGGTCTCGTTGTATGTGCCAGGGTTGACGATTATGGTGTCGCCATTCCTGGCCTCACTGATGGCTGCGTTGATACTGTTATACCACTCACCGGTGTCCATGTTCTCTATCACCCCGGTGAACTCGACAGTGACCGTCCCAGACTGTGGGCCGACGTTGGCGGTGATGGTAGCCGTGCCCACTTGGGCGCTGGAGACCAGTATAGCTGTGGCCTTCTTATTGGTCGTGGTGCTGATATAGGGGTCAGTTGGGAAATGGCCCAGGTTAGTGGTGAAGGCGACTGGTGTGCCATCAGCTATGGGGTTGCCATCCTCGTCGGCCACGTAAGCAGTGATGGTAGAAGTAGAGACACCGTCGGCAACTATTCTGGTCGGGGTGGCTTCAACCAAGATACTGTAAGCCGGAGGACTCACGGTAGTGGCCGCGGTGCTGGTGTTGTTAGCGGGAACAACCTCCATCCCTTCGCTAGAGATCTGGGCGGTATTGGTGATGACTACCCCGTCCGAGAGTTCAGGGCTGACATCGGCTATGATGGTGATCAGCCCGGATTCCCCTGGGTTCAACTGCTCAATCTGCCAGCTTTGAGGGTTGGATTCCGTGCGTGTTCTTACTTTGTCATCGCAGATAGAGCGGGTGTTTATTAACCCTGGGGTTTCAAAGTCGGCGATCAGGACATTGGAGGCTGTGGCTGCCCCATTGTTGGAGTAGGCCAGGCTGTAAGTGATGGTGGTCCCTGGAACGATATAGGCTGGTGGTGCGACCGCATAGCTTATTGATAGATCTACTTGCGGGGAGATCACGTAAGTTTCGCCAGATCTCATGCGACTCCCGTCCGGCCCATCGGCCCAGTTCGCTCCCACAATGATGTCGTCATAGCCGTCACCATTCACATCTCCGCTGGCTACTGAGACGCCCGCCTGGTCACCGGCATCAGTCCCGCGGATAATTAGGGCATCCCCGCTGGCCAGATCCAGAGTACCTGCGATATCTGGAGAGCCCATAACTACACTTGCTTCACCGGCTTTGCTTTGCGCGAGGCTTGCTCCGGCAATGATGTCGTCGTAACCATCGTCATTCACGTCGCCGCTTGCCACGGAGGTTCCGGCTCGGTTGCCTCTGTCGGCTCCGTAAATGGTGAAGTCGGCTTGTTTTCGTAGGTCTACGGATTTCAGGTATACGGGGTTGAAGATGGAATCCGAACCTAGCACCACATGGACCTCGCCAGCCCAGGCGCGCCCATTATTGGGGCCTCCGGCATAACCGGCTCCCACGAGGAGGTCGTCATAGCCGTCGCCATTTACGTCTCCGCTGGTTATTGACATACCAGTCCGGTCTTGAGTGTCGGCACCGAAGATGGTCAAGTCGGCCTGAGTGCGAAGATCACACATTCTGCTATCGAAGCTTTTCGAGCTCAACACCACGTAGGCCCCGCCAGCCTGAAAACGCTGGTTTTGTGGTCCGTCAGCCCACATAGCCCCGACGATGATATCTCCATACCCGTCACCGTTCAGGTCGCCGCAGGCTACGGAGTTGCCAGAGTGGTCTCCCTTCTCCTCTCCATAGATGATCTTAGCAGCTTGGCCGAGCAGCTCTATAGTGCTGGGGAGGGAATCCGACCCTAGTACCACGTAGACTTCACCGGCATCCTCGCGTCTGTGGCCTGGGCCTAGCCCATCGGCCCACTCAGCCCCGATGATGATGTCATCTTGCCCATCTCCATTCACGTCACCAGTAGCCAGCGAGGTACCAGCTTGGTCACATATATCTACGCCGTACATAACAACGTCGGCTTGGGTTCTCAGATCTATGTTGCTGGCGATGGAGCCTGAGCCGAAAACGACGTGGATTTCACCGCACTCGATGCGTCTGTTGTCCGGTCCATCAGCCCACTCTGCTGCGATGATGATATCATCGTATCCGTCACCGTTCACATCGCCGCTGGCCACGGCGCTGCCGGCGTAGTCGTAAGCGTCGGCGCCATAGATTACTACGTTAGCCTGAGATGCGAGGTCTACCATGCCGTAGATATCGGCTGGGCCAAACACCACGTAGACACGGCCAGCGAACTTGCGTTGGTTATCTGGCCCGTTGGCCCGGAAGGCCCCGATTATGACGTCGTCTAAACCATCGCCATTAACGTCTCCGCTGGCGACAGAGAAGCCGGCATATTCGTTGCTATTGGCTCCGAAGATAGTCATTTGCCCCCAGTCGGAAGAAGCTAGGTCCCAAGTGGGGTCAATGAGATAGCTCTGCCCCGCTTCCACCGTCACCTCTACCCGCGCTGCTAGAGACAATCCCTCAGGGGTGCGCTTCAACTGCACTTGGGGGTGCAAGCCTTGGGCCAGCATATCCTCCCAACTGAAGTAACCGAGTTCTTGCCCGTCTTGGTTCAGGAAGCCAACCTGTGGGGATTGTAGAAGGGCAGATTGGTTGCTATTGAGGGCCACAGATTTACCTGCGGGTAGAAGCCTTTCTCTCCCTCCCTGGCTGAAGGATACACTATTGGGCACCAGAGCCTTGAAGGTCACGGCGTAGCTCTGTTGATTCATGCTCTGATTGGTCAACTCCACCATTTGCTCCAAGGCACCATTGTGGTGGGATTGGAAGACATTGCTGACCAAGAGAGAACCGGCTTGCAGGCTCTGTACCACCTGCGATGCTTCTTTGTGGACTTCTGCTGGTGAAGGCAGTGAGAGCGAAGAAGCTCCGATGGGTTCTACCCCAATAGCCATCTCGGTGAAGGCTTCTCGCAGCCTGTTTACTGGCTCCAGTGCTAGGGAAGGAGCTAGATCCAGGTATAGAGCTGTCTGAGCAGCCGGCTGCTGGCATTTCGCTGGTGAGGGTGGCAGACACCCCAGGATCAGCAGGGCCGAAGCCAGCAGTAGTAGAAGCGATTTCCAGGATGGTGGCTTGGTTATTTTCCTCCTTTCTTTTCCTTTTGAAAGTGTGTGAGTTGGGATCGTCTTCAAAGTGAGCAATGTTTGGCTTTTCATTTTTGAGCCTCCTTAAATTTGTTGATTGTAGAGCTCGTCTCTGTTAGCGGCGGGCAGGCTGACTATATAGCGTGGGGACGCATAAAAACCTTACCGCTTTTTTCAGAGCCGAGCAAGAGCGGATACCGACTGGTTTTGTTTGCTTTTCTAGAGATCAACTGAATCCTAACCCCCTTTCTTTCAAACTAACATATCGCTGCTGGCCGATAATCAGGTGATCCAGTACATCAATGTCCAGTAGCTGGCCAGCCTGGGTGATGAGTTCCGTTACCGCGATATCCTCAGGCGAAGGAGTGGGGTCGCCACTGGGATGGTTGTGGATGACGATGAGAGCGGCGGAGTTTTGTTTGATTGCCTCCCGAAATAGCTCGCCGACACGGATAACAGATGTGTTCAAGCTGCCGATGTACATGGTGGGGGTGTCCAGTACGTAGTTCTTGCTATCCAGAAGAATGAGGCGCATGTGCTCTTGTTCCAACATGCTCATCTCGATCATCATCAGGTTGGCCGCATCGGCTGGAGACTTGACCTGCAGGCGTTCCTCGGGAGAGGCGATAAGTAACCTTCGCCCTAGTTCCATTGCTGCTTTTAGCTGGGCTGCTTTAGCCACACCTATTCCTTTCTCCCCACAAAGCTCGCTGAAGCTGGCTCGGGCCAGACCTATTAGGCCGCCGAATTTGGCCAGGAGCCGCGCAGCCAAGTTGAGGACGTTCTCCCCGCCCACCCCCGTACGCAGTATGATAGCCAAGAGCTCAGCATTGGAGAGGGAGCCAACGCCGTATTTCTGCAGCCTCTCCCGTGGCCGTTCTCCTGCAGGCAAATCTTTGATAGTGGGGTGGTACTCCAGTGCAGTCTTCATTGTTGTGGTTCCTCCTTCTCTCCTATTTGTGTGAGATCTCTGCGGCCTGGCTAGGGGCTTCCTTGCCTGAAGTAAAAAACGTGCTTCCCAGACGGCTTACTTCCGAAAAACACGTTGCTACACGCCTCCTTCGGTAGTTCGGCCGTCCTGTCAGCTATTGCTGGCTTAGACCCGTAGCTTTGCGCCCCCGGCTTTCACCGGGTTTGCCCTTGTCACAAAGGCCGCTGCGTTCATTAATGAACTATATCCGAGATTCCCATGCTTGTCAAGGAGAGAAGGAAGTTAACTCCTTTCGCTGTAGAGATTGCCTGGTTCCTCTGATCAGATATTTCATGTCATTTCAATCCGATTCAGTGGGTTTCTTATCATTACGTATTATATTATACCACATTTTTTTGAATATGTCAAGCCCCAATTTTACTATGTTAAGTTGATGTGTAAATATGTTAAGTTCCTTGTTTGCTCTCGCCGGGTCGCTAGATCCAGCTCATTCTTGCCAAAGAAGGCTAGGTGTATTATACTTAGGTGAGATTCGAGGACAGGAAGGTAGCTATGTACGATATGTACGATGTGATCGTCGTTGGAGCGGGGCACGCCGGCTGCGAGGCGGCTCTGGCAGCAGCCCGGATGGGATGCCGGACGTTGTTGGTGACGATGAACCTCGATCTTATCGCCACCATGCCTTGTAACCCCGGCGTTGGAGGACCCGCTAAAGGTCACCTGGTTAAAGAGATTGACGCCCTGGGCGGCGAGATGGCCCACAACCTCGACCAGACCTTTATCCAGATCCGCCTGCTCAACCTGTCAAAAGGGCCGGCAGTGCGCGCACCTCGCGCTCAAGCTGACAAAAGACTCTATTCCCTAGCCATGAAAGATGCCCTGGAGATGGTCCCGAATCTCGATCTCAAGCAGGGCCTGGTCGAGAAGCTCCTGGTCGAGGGTGGTCAGGTCAAGGGCGTGCTTACTAACCTGGGCGTTGAGTGGCAGGGCCGGACGGTGATCCTCGCCACGGGCACCTTCCTGGGAGCAAGGATCATGACTGGCGAGATCACTTTCCCCGCTGGGCGGGCTGGTGAGTTCCCGGCCACTGGTCTCTCCGCCTCGCTACGAGAGTTAGGATTCACTTTAGGTCGTCTTCAAACTAATACCCCGCCTCGCATCAATGCCCGCACCATAGATTTCTCCCAGACTACCCCACAGTTGGGCAGCGAGACCCCACTGTATTTCGGCTTCCGTCAGCCAATTTCTAGCTTTCAACCTCCGGAACCTAATCCTATTTATCCCATCCCTCATCAAACCGACTGGCGAGTCCAATTGCCGTGCTACCTGGTTTACACCAACGAGGAGACGCACCAGATCACCCGCGAGAACCTCCATCGTTCGCCCATCGCCTCGGGCTTCCTCAAGGGGGCAGGACCGCGCTATTGCCCGTCTTTCGAGGAAAAGATCGTGCGTTTTGCCCATAAGGACTCCCACCAGTTTTTCCTGGAGCCTGAGGGGTGGCGCACCACGGAAGTCTACGTGCAGGGGATGTATACCGCGATGCCTTACGATGTGCAGCTTGCCATGCTGCGCAGCATCCCTGCCCTGCGGAAGGCTGAGATCGTGCGGCCGGGCTATGCTGTCGAATACGACTTTGTGCCTCCCGACCAGATCAAGGCCTCGTTGGAGACCAAACAGGTGGAAGGGCTGTTTCACGCCGGGCAGATCAATGGCACTTCGGGCTACGAAGAGGCTGCTGCCCAGGGGATCATGGCCGGCCTTAACGCCGCTCGCAAAGTGCAGGGCAAAGGCCCTATTGTCCTGAGGCGCGACCAGGCCTACATCGGCGTCCTCGTTGATGATCTGGTGACTAAAGAGATCACCGAGCCCTACCGCATGATGACCTCTCGTGCCGAGTACCGGCTGCTGCTCCGCCAGGACAACGCCGACCTGCGCCTCTCGCCCATTGGCTACGAAGTGGGTCTGCTGCCTCGGGAAAGGTATGAAGCGGTGGAGGAGAAAAGGGAGGCCATAGAGGGTGAGCTGAGGCGGCTTACCAAGACGTGGTTGGCACCCTCAGAGAAGATCAATGAGAAACTGATCGCATGCGGCCTCGATCCTCTGGACGATGGGGTCAACGCTTTGCAATTCCTGCGCCGTCCGGAGGTGACCTACGAGTTGATACAAGCCCTTGTTCCCAGTCCTCGGCCGTTGTTCCCTGAAGCCATCGAGCAGGTGACCATTGAGGCCAGGTACACAGGCTACATCGAAAAGCAGCGACGGGAGGTGGAGCGGCTGAAGCGGTTGGAGGAACGTCCGATCCCAGACGATTTTGACTACGAGGTTCCGGTAGGCTTACGCAACGAGGCCCGGGAGAAGCTGATGAGGTTCCGGCCAGCCACCCTTGGTCAGGCATCCCGTCTATCAGGCGTCAACCCGACCGACGTCTCGATTCTGTTAATCTGCCTGGAGAGGACAACGTGAGGCCGCAAGTTGCCAGGTGACAAAAAGAGAAGAACATGATATAATACTTGCGTCCACGATGGGCGAAGGTCCCCCGCCTTGGGCAGAGACCTTCGACGAACGAAAATACTTGACTTTAAAGGAGTAGATTGGATATGCCACAACTTGAGGACATCGGGAAAATTCTGTTAGCTGCTGTAGCCTTCATCAGTGCTTTCACAGTGGCCTTCTGGGTAAGCCTGGTCATCTGGACCTTCCGCGACATGCGCTTGCGGTCGAGGGACATCTTCGCCCAGTTGCTCGCCTCTCTGGTAGTCTTGATCTTCGGCCCTTTGGGGATGCTCATCTACCTCATCCTGCGCCCCCAGGAGACCCTGTCGGAGGCTTACGCCAGGACGCTGGAAGAGGAAGCCTTGCTGCAGGATATCACCGAGGAACAGCCGGTGTGTCCTGAGTGCAAGCACAGGATCGAGCCGGATTTCATTATCTGCCCCGCTTGCCACACCGAGCTGAGGAAAGCCTGTCCCCACTGCGGTCGGCTGATGTTAATGCGGTGGGAAATCTGCCCCTATTGTGGAGAGCTTTATCCACTTCCACCCCAGCCTGAATTGGCCGAAACTACCCTGGATCTCGAGCTGGAAGCAGAGCCAGATGCAGGAGCAGAGTTCGAGCTGGAAGCGGAGC
>CAYNWI010000034.1:0-8411 GCA_964400825.1 uncultured Anaerolineae bacterium
TGGTCGCGCTGTGGATCACCAGATCAACGCCGTACTCCAGCGGCCTCAGGTTGATGGGCGTAGCGAAGGTGCTGTCGAGCATCGTGGTGATGCCGTGCTGCCTGGCAATCTCGACCATTTGCGCCAGGTCCATAACCCGCAAATACGGATTGGTTGGCGTTTCAGAATAAATAACACGGGTGGTGGGGCGGATGGCGGCGGCTAGGGCAGCAGGATCGTCAATGGGCGCCAGGGTGGTCTCGATCCCCCAGCGGTTCAAGTAGCTGAAGGCAAATTCGTGCGTGCGGCGGTAGCTGCCGCTGACCATCACCAGGTGGTCGCCAGTGGACAGCAGGGTAAACAATGTCGTGGTGATGGCACACATCCCGCTGGCGAAAAGCAGGGCCCGTTCTCCCCCTTCCAGCGCGGCGATCTTGCGCTCCGCCGTGCTCTGCGTCGGATTGCCGTAGCGTCCGTACTCATCCCGCACGTCCGGGTCGTTGGCCTCCAGGCGTTGCATGTAGTCCAAAATATCGGCTGTATTCTCAAAGGTATAGGTCGAGGTCTGGATGATGGGGGTAGTGATGGCGCCATAGGGCTTGCGCTTTGTCTCACCGGCGTGTACGGCCTGCGTTGAGAAGCGGTTCATCGTAGCTAGTCTCCTCTCCGGTCGTTTAACGACCAACGTGGTTGGGGCTTTCCTAATCAGAGAGGAGAGAGGGGAACTAAAAAAGCCTCTTCAGCGGGATACACCGGTTGAAGAGGCACTCGCGTCATTGCAACGCTCTCATCTTCCAGAACCCCCTAAGGGTCTGCCGGAATTGGCACCATGTGTGGGAATTAGAAGTTAGAAGTTAGAGATTGGATATTCTAATTTCTATTATCTAATTTCTAATTTCCAGACTGGTTGCCGAGGCTTCACAGGGCCGGTCCCTCCACCTCTCTGGATAAGAAAAGTATCGTCTAAGTGATATTCAGTTATTAGGGGAGATGATACCACAAGTAGGACAGAATGTCAAACTCACTGTGCAGGTGACAGACTCAATACGCTCGTGAGAGCAGATGGCGGTTGCCGATGCGCACGTTGGTCAGGCCAGCGGCGCGGGCAGCGGCCTCAGCGGCATCGGCGTGGCGCACCGAGGTGCGGGGCAGGTCGGGCATGTAGAAGTGGGGATGGAAGCCCAGTAAAGCGTAGGGAATGGCGGGGTCGAAGGAGGCGATGAAGGAGGCGATTCGGCTCACCTCCTTGATGTCAACGTAGCCCGGCACCAGCAGGGTGCTGGCCACAACCAGTGGAGGCTCAAGACGCTCTGGAATGTGTCTGGCGGCGCGGGCAAAGTTGTCCAGCGTCCTTTTGTTGGACACGCCTGTCAAAGCCAGGTGGAGGCTCTCGCTATAAGTCTTGAGGTCGAACTTGATGCAGCCCCCGCTCTCCAGCGACAGTTGCACCGCCTTCTCCAGCAGCTTGGGCTGCATGGTGCCGTTGGTTTCCCAGCAGATGCGCACGCCTCGTTCGGCCAGGATGTGCGAAGTGGCCAGGGCGTGCGGCATCTGGGGCGTGGGGTCGCCGCCGAAATAGCAGACGCAGTAGGTGCGGGCATCGGCCTGGTCAGCCAGCTCCTGGGCACTCATGCCTTTGCCCTTGGGCGACATCTGGCGATAGTGCCAGTTCTGACAGAACAGGCAATTCAGGGAACAGGCTCCATAAAACACGGCCAGGTTCTTGTCGCCGTATTGGGTATGCCCTGCGCAAACCCAATCGGCCACGCAGTTGGTGGGCAGGGGATCGTAGTACCAGTGCAGGAGGCCCTTCTTGGCTGTTCCCGCCAGATGGATCAGCTTGCCCCCTCGGTTCTCCCTGAGGCCACAGAAGCCGCGCCCGCCCTCCGGAATGCTGCACTCGTTGGCGCAAAGGGGACAATGCACACCCTGGGGATCATCGGGCGGCCCTGTCGGCAGGTCGAACTCCAGCCGCGTCTCGGCCTGCATCTCTCGGATGTGAGGCAGCACCTCCTCGGGCCGCTCCCGAATGCAATCTACGCAGGCACCCAAGATGGAGGCAATGAGGGGGGATTGCCGGCCACAGGCCAGGCACTTACCCTGGCTGAGGCGACCGTGATGCTCGGTGAATATCTTCATCATTTTTGTGGAAGAACAACGGATCGGTGGTGTGTTCATTTTGGATTTTGGACTTTCGGGCAGCTCCCCTTATTCAGCCCCCTCGTATTCTTCCCCGCTGATGAACTGGCCGCCGTCAATCTCTCGCGAGATCACCCGGCGTTGGGGATCGAAGGTCAGCTTCACCTCAATGGGCTCAAAACAGCGCTGGCTGCCGATGAGCACCTTGCGCACAACGTAGTCGGTTACGCGCCCCTCAGCGCTGTAATTGGGCGTCAGGTCGTGGCTCAAGTCAAGGCGCGTTTTGATCGCCTCGCCGCACTTGTCGCAGCGCACGTAGACCCAAAGAGCCTCGCCTTCTCCGGCACCTTTGGGTGATAACGCGGATGCGATCTTTTTCAAGAAGCTCATGTTCAGACCTCCGTTAGTTTATGACTGGAAGAAGGGAACGATGAACCTGAACAGGCAAATCAGGTCCAGTCCCCATAGGCCCAGGTAGGGCAAGGCGAAGATCAAACCGTCGTATTTCCCTGGCAGGAGCGATTTGATTCCGAAAGCTGCTGCCGTTCCGCCCAGCAACAAGATGCTCAGCTTGTTGAAGTCTCCGGTTACCACGCCCTTGCCTGCCAGGATCAGGACGCCCACCAGGAGCAAGAGGGCGACCCCTCTGGCATTATCTCTGGCCAATACCTCCCGCAGGCCCAGAGCGAAGGCCAGGCCGATGGGAACCAGAGCGGGAAAGAGATAGCGCCCCTGGTGCTGCACGAATGTGAGATTGTACCAGAGATAGGAGAGCAAGGTGAAAAGAGCGGACAGAGCAAGTAGCAAGTAGCAAGTAGCAGGTAGCAGGTAGCGTCGGTCGAGGCCAGGTTTGATGACAAAGAGGGCAAAGCCCAGCCCAACCACGGCGCAGAGCAGAGCAAGAGCCAAATAAATGCGCTGGTCTACCAGGATGCCCATCCAGCCAAACTGGGCCCAGAAGCTCTTGAAGGTGGTGAGGATGAATTCCTTGGCCAAACCGGTTGCGCCGAGCCGGGCCAACCACTCCGCGGTGCGGGGCTGGCCAATGACGATGGCATCGTGTCTCTGCATACCCAGGATGTCCAGGCCGCCGTAGACTGAGGCATTGCGGACGAACCAGGGGAAAGTGAGTAGGAGAGCAGGTAGCAGGTAGCAGGTAACAGGTAACAGGAAACGCCGTAAGCGTTCAGCGAGTGGTGCATTTCCCCTCCCTGGGAGGGAGGGGCTAGGGGAGGGGGGGCCTTCTGTGTCGCAGAATCCACCCCCTTCCAGCCTCCCCCTCGTAGGGGGAGGAGTTTCGCCGCCTTGTTCCAGCCAACCTTCTCTGAAAAGGACTGCGACCAGGATCAGAGGAATGGCAACCAGGGTTGTTATTTTGGTCAGCAACCCCAGACCCATCAACAGGCCCAGCCCAACGAATCGCCCTATCCCTTCAGTATGCCCCCCCTCAATCCCCCCCAATCGTGGGGGGGAAGTCTTAACGTACCTCACCAACATCCACAAAATCACCGCCAGTATCAACTCCGCCAGGGTGTCGTTGTTCACCGCTGCGGTAATGGCAATGTGCATGGGGACGAAGGCGGCGAAGGCGGCGGTGCCGAGGGCCAGAGCCTCATCATTGGGGAAGATCTCTCTTGCGATGTGGTAAGCTACCCAGAGCAGACAGCAGCCTAACAGGACGGAGAGCAGGCGGAGAGGCAGGAGGCTTCCAGCGAAGAGTTTGTAGACCACAGCGGCCAGGATGTAGTAGAGGGGTGGCTGATGGAACTCGTAGCGGAGGGGCTCGATGGACATCCCAGGAGGAAATTGCCTGGCCTTGATCTCCTCCAGGTAATAGTGGGGGTAGTCGCCCATCTGGAGGACGGGGAAGCGATAGTTTTCGGCCAGGTACTTGATGTAATTGTAATGGGCTGGCTCATCGGGCGCCTGCCAGGGTGGCGTGTTGACAGCGTAGAGAATGCCTGTAACCAGATAGGCGGCGATAATCAGCACCACAGGAAAGTAACGAGCAATGAGTGATAAGTAATGAGTTTCCCCGTTACTCGTTCCTTGTCCCTCGTTACCCATCACTCATCACTCGTCACTCCCCTCAGCCGCGCCAGTTCCTCCTCCACGATGCTTTCGTCCAGTTTCTTGAACAGCGGCTTGGGCCTGCGCAGTACCTGGCCGGCGGGCAACTGGCTGGGGGCCCAATCCCCCACTACGCCGCTCCCATCATAACGGAGAGCCTGGTGGGTTCCACGGGCATCCTGGAGGGTCTCGATGTACTGCCGTCCCATGATGTCGCCGTCGTAGCCCAAGAAGTGGTGCAATCTCTGGGAGGAGAAGGGCAAGAAAGGGTAGAAGAGGGTCCTTAGCGAGTCTATCACCCGCAAGGCAACATAAATGGTGGTGCCCGCCGCTTCGCGATCCGCCTTGATCTGGAGCCAGGGGGCCTTCTCGTTGAGGTAACGGTTGGTCTCGTGGGCCAGGGCCATGACCTCGCCCAGGGCTGCCTTGAATTTGCAGCCATCCAGAAGCTGGCCGACAGGCTCGAAGGCAGCCGCTACCTTGTTCAGCAAAGCCTGGTCCGATTCGCCCAACTGGCCCGGCGTGGGCACCCGCTTGGCGAAGTTCTTGTAGGCGAAGGCCAGCACCCGATTGGCCAGGTTCCCCCAGGTGGCCACCAGCTCGTCGTTATTGCGACGCCAGAAGTCGGCCCAGGAGAAATCGGTGTCGCGACTCTCAGGGGCGTTGGCGGTCAGATAGTAGCGCAGCGGATCGGGGTCGTAGCGCTCCAGGTAATCGGGCAGCCAGACGGCCCAGTTTCGGCTGCCGGATATCTTTCGTCCCTCCAGATTCAGAAACTCGTTCGATGGGACATCGTAGGGCAAGTTCAATTGCCCTTCCTCAGCGTACAGCCTCTCGACTCCCATCAGTGTAGCAGGCCACATGATGCTGTGGAAGGGGATGTTATCCTTGGCGATAAAGTAATAGCTGCGGGCAGGCTCGTACCACCACTCCTTCCATTTCTCTGGATCGCCCGTTATCTTGGCCCACTCCACGCTGGCTGAGAAATAACCGATCACGGCCTCAAACCAGACGTAGATGGTCTTGTCCTCGTAGCCCTCCACTGGCACGGGAATTCCCCACTCCATGTCGCGGGTGATGGGTCGCCCTTGCAACCCCTCCTTGAGATAGTTAAGGGTGAAGTTGTAGACGTTTGGCCGCCAGTAAGTCTTATCCTGCACCCATTCCAGCAATCGCTCGTTCAGAGCGGGGAGGTCGAGGAAGAAATGCTCCGTCTCTCGGATCACGGGGCGGTGACCACAGAGTCTGCAGACAGGGTGAATGACCTCGGTGGCATCCAGAGGGTGACCACAGGCCTCGCACTGGTCGCCACGGGCGTCTTCACTGCCACAGTGGGGACAGGTGCCGTAAACGTAGCGATCGGGCAGAAATTTGTGGCAGTGCTCGCAGTAGAGCTGCTCCGTCGTCTTCTGAAAAAGATAGCCGTTCTCTAGAAGCGTCAGGAAAATGTCCTGAGCGACCCGGTGGTGGTTCTCGGTGTCCGTGTGGGTGAAAAGGTCGTAGGCCAGGCCCAGCTTGATGAACCCGTCCAGGAAAGTCTGGTGATAGTGCTCGAAGACCTCCTGGGGAGAGACGCCCTCCTCGTCAGCCTTGACAGTGATGGGTGTGCCGTGGCTGTCCGAGCCGGAGACCATGATGACATCGTTCCCTCTCAAACGCTGGTAACGGGCAAAGATGTCCGCTGGCAGGTACACACCACCCACGTTGCCCAGGTGGATGTACGATGATGCGTAGGGCCAGGCGACGGCCACTAAAATCTTCTCACCCATTTTACCCCCTTTCGGAGTAACAGGTAACGAGGAACGAGCAACGATGAGGAAACTCGTTCCTTAGTTACTTGTTACTCATTACTCCCCCCGCCCTCCAGCCCAACAGAAAGTCCGGAACATCTGGATAGCCCTGGCTGTGCGCGAACCTCAACATGACCCCCAGGTGGAAGCTGTAGGCCTCATTGGCAGTGAATTTCTCGCCATCGTAGAGATTCATCGGCAACTTACTGACCACGACCCACCACCACGCTGGTGCACTGCCCAACCAGGCTTCGCCAGGTATAAAATCTACTCTGTAAACCCTGGCTTCGATTGGGTCGCCAGGCGGGCCGAAAGAGGCCACCAGGGCCGGCTCTCCAGCCTGGCCCTTGGCCTCCGTCTCAACGTAGTTCCTTATCGCTTCTTTGTCATCCATGATTGCCTCCTGCGAACAGTATAGCAGATTTCAACCCGTTTGGCAAAAACGAAAAAGCAAGACCCCAGGGTCATCCGATTTTCCGCCCGCGAGTGATCACAAACCAGACCAGACGCTTGCTCATTTTCGCCTCCCTGGCTTTACTACCTGGCCACGCTCATCAAAGCCAGCGTCACCATGCGGCCAGTCACGCCGAGGCGATATGGATCCACCTCGTCGGCGATTTCAACCGGCCAGTTATCCTCACTAGCTCCCCGCCAGGCGACCAGCAAGGTTGGGAGTCCGGCTTCGTGGAACGGCGCCTGGTCGCTCTCCCCTGATTGACCTCTGAGGGCCAAGCGTCCATCTATCAGATCTTCTGTGGCCATCATGCTAAACAGCAGCAACCCATCTTGTCCCCATTCCCCCCGCGCTTCCAGATAGTACCCGCTGCCGCCGCCGACGGCGTCCAATTGCAGCATGGCCACTGTTTTGTCCAGCGGTAGAACTGGATTCTCGACGTAGTAGCTCGACCCCAACTGACCCGGCTCCTGGGCGCCCCAGGCGGCAAAGAGCACGCTGCGCTGCGGACGGTATCCCGTCTCTTGCCACAGGCGCGCCATCTCCAACAAGACCCCCACCCCGCTGGCGTCGTCGCTGGCGCCAGCGTATCGCCTGTCGGGATCATCTCCCACGTGGTCGTAATGAGCGCCGAGGATGATGACTTCCTGCCCCAACACCGCATCCGAGCCGGGCAGCAATCCCAGCACGTTGGCCGTTTCCACCGTTTCGGGCGTGCTGAGGGGAATCTCCATCCGAGCCGTCAAGCCCAAAGGCAAAGCTGGCGGCGAGTCGAGAATGCTCTCCCGCGTGTGGCCCACCATCTCCAGCAGCTTAAGCGATCCCTCCGAAGCGAGCTCCAGCACCGGGATGGCAGTGCCAGACGAAGACTTTAGCGGAGCTTTGGCCAATAACTCTTTTCTGCTCTCTTTCCTGCCCAGCAAGATCAGTCCGCCCGCGCCATGTTCGGCGGCCTGGGCCGCCTCTGCATCAACGGAATCAACGGAGTCCCGCAAAACGATCTTGCCGTCCAGTTCCATACCCTGGTAGTCGCTATCCTGATGAATCCAGATCAACTCGCCCGCTGCGGCTCCGTCGCTGCCGGTTTCGCTCACCACGGTCAGAAAATCCTCGCGGTAGGCAAAGGTTTCCAAAGCCTGACCGTTTTCGTCCCTGATCTCCAGGCGCGGGACTGAGAGCAGGGTGGTGTAACTGATGGGGAAGTGCTGCAGGAAAGTGGTCTCGTCTCCCACGGGCACCAGATCGTACTCGGCAAACCTGTCCGCGACGTAGGCCGCCGCAGCCTCCGCGCCTGGCGAACCGGCCTGGCGGCCTGCTAACACCGGGCTGGCGAGATCCTCGACGTGACGGTTGGCCATCTCAGGATCAAACGCCCAGGCGATTTCAATCCACTCGGGGAGAGCGTGCCCGTGGACCACCGACTCCAACCAGGCGGCTTCGAACTCCGGCAGCGTTTGGCCGATGGTGTCTGGCAGGGAAACATCCCGGCTGTGCAACAAGTCAATCAGCGCGTCCCATCCATAAGTGTAGACCAGGTAGCGCACGGCGTCCCAGGCCTGGGCGTTGACCAGACCGAATTCATCTCTCGACAATCTGTAGTCCGGTGGCATGGTCCCAAGGTCACGAAGCGTTTCCTTCTGGGCGGCCCGCAACAGCGGGTACAAGTTCTCGGTGGCAGCCTGTTCGGTAACGCCGCCGTCGAAGTCTCTGGCCAGGTAGGCGCTGACGCCTTTGAGCAACCACTCGGCGTCCACGCCAAGTTGGTACAGCAGGCGGCGCGCCAGTTGCACGGCCAGGGTGGGACGGTAATCCGCCAGCGCGGCGTCCCTCTGCCAGCGGAGCTTGACCGACTCCCCTTCCCCGGTCCAGGCCGGCGCCCAATCTACGGCCGGGAACGACGGGAAGACCGAGGCTCGGAACACGTCATCGCTCTCGTACAGTTTGATGGTCAGAGGATCCGGCTGCTCAACACCCAACTC
>CAYNWI010000034.1:8511-12377 GCA_964400825.1 uncultured Anaerolineae bacterium
AGAGAAGCTCGTCAACGAGGCCGAGCCGGCCAGCCAATGTTGCTCTTCGGCCATCAGGTTGGGCACCTGGGGGTCAACGGTGTTCAGGAAAGCGGCCTCGTCTCCAGCCAACACCGCCTCGGCGCGCGCGGCCAGCACGGCGTCCAGACTCGCCTGAGCCGTCGCCAGCTCGTCTCGCCAATGGCCCTGCCAGGCGGTCTCAAAAGCGGATGAATCCATCTGGGCAACGTCGGACAGGGCCAGGTTTATCCCGTCCGCGCTGTCGCACAGGCCAGCGCGACAGGCTTGCCCGAAGGCGGTGATGAATCGCCCCAGGCCCGGCCAGCCAATCCGCTGCCGCAGGTAGTCCACCGCAGCCCAGGCCGTGGCCTCGTTCAGAGGAGTGGTCTCTTCACCATCCAGAGCTCTTCGCAACCGGGGAAGATACTCGGTGTGGGTCTCGACCGGATCGGTTCGGGCCCTCAAGGCCAACGGCAGGCCCTGCCACAACCAGGGCGCAGCCGCTTCGGTCACGCCGGCCTCGGCCAGCACCAGTTGGGCCAGCGCATCATCCAGTTGCAGGCTGGCCGTGATCTCTTCGCTGTAGACCAGCTTCACTACGCCGGGACCAACCCAGACACTCCGGCCGGGCGATAATGACAGCGCGGTGCTGACCCGCAGCGACTCGAAGCGCGAGAACAGCATCAACGCCGCGTCGGGCTCCGTCGGCAATCCCAACAACTCGGCGATTTCGGCGTATCGCTCGGCGGCCAGTTGACCCAGCCCTTCCAGCCTTTCCTCCCCCGGCGGATAGGCCACAGCGAAGCCAGCCTCTCCCTCCGCCCAAACCAAATCGGGTCCCGCCCATCGCCAACCATCTTCGCCATGCACAAACCGGACGTCCAGGGAAGGGGTCTTTACCTCAGGCTCCTTCTGGCCCTCAACCGGGTACTCCAGCGTCATCCGCACGGTGGCGGTGGCCGTGCGCCCCAGCAGGCGGACATTGGTGGCCTGCATCTCGAATCGGGTGGCGGCAAAAGCCTGCACGTCGTCAAACCAGAAGCGGTCGGCGGCTTCCTGATCGGGGAGCGACGTGGCCAGGAACGCCTCCAGGTCTCCTCGTTCAACGGCCGCCGCTCGCCGGGCCAGCAGGTCGCTGATGGCTGGCTCGGCTTCGGCGAGACCCAGCGCGGTGATGCCGACGATCTTGCCCACGGCGTCTAGCTTGTCCAGTTCGATGATTTCCGGGGTATCTCCCGGTCGGTGATATTGAGGCTCCGCGTCGTCCCCGTAGTACCAGATCAGCAAATCAGCCTGAACCCCGGCCCTCAGAAACGGCGCGTGATCGCTGCGCCCGGAGTTGGTGCTCTCGGTCTCGATGCCCAACGCCTCGGCCACCGATTCGAGTTGCTCCCCCAACTCACCCCCGCCGTCAATCAGCAGCCTGTCACCGCCGGCCCCGACCATGTCGAGCTGAATCTTGGCCACGGTGTTTTCCAGCGGATAGCGAGGGTGCTCGACGTAGTAGCTGGATCCCCACAGCCCCTCTTCCTCACCGTCCCAAGCGGCGAACAGCACGGTGCGCCGGGGCACGTAGCCTTGCTCGTGCCAACTGCGAGCCACCTCCAGCAGAACTGCCACTCCCGAAGCATTGTCGTTGGCTCCCCCCCAGACCGTGCCGTCAGGCGTTTGCCCAAGGTGATCGTAGTGGCCGCCGACGATGATGACCTGGTCGGCGTATTCCGGATCGCGACCGGGAAGCACGCCCAGCACGTTTCGTCCCTGGCATCCCTGGCTGGGGCAAGTTTCCGGCCCCGTGGTCGTCACTTCCATCCGAGCTTGAGTGGACAGGGGGAAGGGCGCGAAGCTGGTTGACAGGTCCTCGACGGACTTGCCGCTGCCCAGCAACAGTTCGTCGGCCACCGTGGGATAGATGCGGAACACCGGGATGGGATCGGGCACCCAGACCTCGCGGTGCGTATTGCCGAAATCCGGCGGGTGCTGTTCGGGGTCGGTCAGCAGCAACAAACCCGCCGCGCCGTGCTCCAGGGCGTTGCGCTCGGCGTCCATCAGAGGTACGGAATCAGCACGGCATAGGACAACCTTGCCCACCACCTCGACGGGGTTGAAATCGCCATGAGTGCAGTCGTTGGCCCAGACCACCTCTCCGCTGGCTGTGCCTGAGCCGGAGTACCATCGTAAAATGGCGGAGAAATCTGTGTTCAGCGCGTAGTCGTCGTAGACCGTGCCATCTGGCCCCTCCACCGCCAGGACGGGCACCTCGGCCAGGGCGGTGTAGAAAACGGGGAAAGGCTGGAAGAAGGTGCCGTCGTCCCCAGCGGGCTGCAAACCGCAACTGGCGAACTGCTCGGCAATATAGTCGCCCGCCGCCCACCCCTCTGGCGAGCCAGTGTATCGCCCCAGGTAAGGCGGGCCGGTCAGGGTCTCAATCTGGGCCAGGGCCGACTCCGCGCTGAAGGTGGAGGCCAGAGCCAGCAAGTCGCCAGAAGCGGCGATGGGGCCGGGGTTGTGGGCCACCGGCTGAACTACGGGCGTAGCCACGACATGCGCCTGCTCCTCTGGCTGGTTATCCTGTTGAGCGGGGATTGGCGTGGCGGTGACTTGGACCTGGATATTGGATACTGGAGATTGGGTATTGGAGGCTTCTTCCAGGCGGAAACGCCAAACGACCAGGGCGCCTGCCCAGATCAGCAGCACCACCCAGGTGCTCGCCAGGGCGATTCTGGGATCCACCCTGGCGGCTATTTGGCGAGCTTTTCGCCAGAAGACAGACCCCCAGCCATCGTGGGCTGCCTCACGACGCAGAGGTTGGAGTCTGCCGTAGGTGAGGGTGCGCCACACCCACTCCATCGGCCCGAACTGGAAACGCTCGAACCACCACCCGCTCAGCCGCACCTGGGCCCAGTAGATCGCCAGCGTCAGGAGCAGGGCAAGCGGCGGGCTGATTTCGCCGTACAGCCCCAGGCCGTAGTGGTAGAAAATCAAGGTGCACACCACGGACTGGAGCAAGTAGTTGCTGAGCGCGCTGCGGCCCAGGTTGGCTAACGGCGCCAGGCGGTGATACCATTTCTCCCGCTGAACCAGCAGGATGATGCCAGTCACGTAGAAGAGCATCAAGGCCGGAGCGCCGATGGTGCGCCCCCCCACTCGCACCAAGTAGCGGTACTCAGGCGGCACTCGCCGGGGCCAGACGATGACCGAGATGAAGATAGCGTTGAAAACCAGGCCCAGAGCCAAGCAAATCCACACCACCTTGCGAAGTGTGGGCAGATGTCGGCGAATCTCCTGGAATATCCTCCGCTTGCCAACGTACAGGCCCAGCAGGAACATCCCAAAGATGTTGCCAAAGTAATAGATGACCTGAGAGAGACCGGTGAAGAAATCCTGAATCCGAAGTTGGGTGACCTGTCTGTAGGTACCGGTGGCGTACAGGCTCTCTGGATGGGCATCGGAGCGGAGGAAATCGGTCAGGTTGTAGTACCACTCTCGAAAGGCGTCCATCGCCTCCCCAGGCGCGGTCAGCACGATGGAGAGCAACAATACCAGCACAGCCGCCACCAGGAGCACCTTGCCAGAGCGTTTGCGGAAGAGCAGGAGCAGGAAGCCAAATAGCGCGTAGGTGGTCAGGATATCCCCATCCCAAATCAGGATGCTGTGCAGCACACCAATAATCAGCAGGATGAACAGGCGCCGCAAAAACACGGGCAGGAATTTGGTCCCCCTGGCCTCGGCTCGCGTCATCTGCATGGCCATTCCCCATCCGAACAGGAAGGAGAACATGGAGTAGAACTTGGCCTCCACCAGGAAGCGAACCAGTACCACCACCGCCCGATCAACCAGGGGCAATGGCAGGGGGTTGGTATAAC
>CAYNWI010000034.1:12477-13579 GCA_964400825.1 uncultured Anaerolineae bacterium
GTCTGGCCGTCTTCGGTGGCGGAGTCCCTGACGATGACCGCCGTGCCGCGCTTCAGGGTAGCGATGACGCGCGAGAAGCGATCGGGTTGGTCATGCAGAACGTTCAAACTGCTCATTCTGTTCAGATAAACTTCGCTGTTCAGAATGGCCCTGGCCCTGGCTTTGGAAGCTAACCCCATCGTGGCGGCCAGCAAGACCAAGGCCACCAGGCCGGTGATGATCCACAATATAGAAAGCGTTTTCTTTGACATGTTCGCGTCTCCGAAGGATGGCGATTTAAATCGCACCTGTGAGGGCACTCCGTGCCGGGCGAACACCTACGTGGTCACGGAAATCTTCCACGCAGGTGGACGACCGGCGCACTCGCGCCCCCCAGGGGCGGTTTCAACCGCTGAGCCCATCTGAGCCCATCAATAGCTCGCCTGCCGCACAACCCTGGTCAGAGCCAGGGCCAGAGCCTCCCCAACCATCCGCAGCTTGTCAGGCTCGATGCGCTCAATGGTGTCCGCATCCGGCGTGACGTCCGGATTCGACCACGTGAAATAGAGCCTTTGAGTGCTTCGAGAAGGTACAACGTCGTCGTAAGACGGCGACCCGCCTCCCTCGGACACGATGGATATGCCGGCCTCCGTAGCGGTCTCGGCCAATAGTCTACTCAGGTTGTCGCTGGAATCAGGATGGATGTAGAGGGTATCGTCCCCCGCCCCCACGTAATCCAGTTGAAAAATCATGGCCGGCGCAAAACTACGGTACATGGTCCGGACAGGCAAATAGGGAAAGTTGCGAGCATCCATCAGGAAATCCGCCGCTCCTGAGTCGTCCAACTGTCCCCCACCCCAGGCGACAAACAGCACCGACCGACGAGCATCCAGGTCTTGCTCTTGCCACAGTCGAGCCATCTCCAGCAGGAGGCCAACGCCGGAAGCGTCGTGATTGGCCGCCGGGAAGACTGTCCCATCGGGGTCCATCCCCAGGCCATCGTAGGCGGCGAACAGAACGACCAGTTGCCCGGCCAGGTCAAAGTCAGAACCGCGCTTGTAGGCCGGTACACAAGGGATCTCGACCTCTTGAGGCTCAGTCAGGGTCAAGGACATGCGCACGA
>CAYNWI010000035.1:0-1874 GCA_964400825.1 uncultured Anaerolineae bacterium
CCTGGCCTACGCACACGAAAAGGGGCAGGGAATTTGGACGAGAAGGCTAGTGTTTTGATAGTTGATGACGATGCCAACTTGTGCGAAACGCTCGCGGACATCCTGGAGGAGAAGGAGTATCGTGTGGCTGTCGCCCACGATGGGCCGCAGGCCATCGAGGAGGTGAAAGGTCAACACTTCGATCTGGCGTTGATAGACATAGTGATGCCAGGCATGAACGGGGTCGAGACCCTGCGGCAGATCAAGGCTATAGACCCCCAGCTCACGACTATGCTGATTACTGGGCACACCGCCCTGGGGGAGTCGGTCTCCGAAGCTATAGAGGCAGGGGTCGCTGGTGTCCTGTACAAGCCGCTCGATATAAACACTATCGTGGAGCTGATCGAAGGTCGGGCCGAGGCGCCAGGCCTACCCCGCATTGATCTCAGGAAATACGAAGTCCAACCGGCAGCCTTGCGCATGATTCCTGAGGCGGTCGCCCGGAAGTGGGACATCATGCCTCTCCGTATCGAAGATCATTTCCTGGTAGTGGCCATGGCTGACCCCGATAATCTATACGCCCTTGAGGACATCCGGGCTCTCTCCAGGATGGAGGTCAAGGCCTTGCGCACCGCTCTCATGGACGTGCGGGGGGCCATCAACCTCCACTACCGCGCCGCGGGCGAGATCGAAAAGGAGCTCCGCCACATCCTCCCCACTGCGCCGGAGCGGGTGGAAGCAGGCGATAGGATAAGCTCCGATCTTATCGCCCAGGCTCCTATTGTGCGTGCTGTAAACCTCCTCGTTGCTCAGGCAGTAAAGGACCGGGCCTCGGACATCCACGTCGAACCGCAGCAGGACCACCTGCGTGTCCGTTACCGCATTGATGGCATCTTGAACGACACTCTCTCCTTGCCCCTGAGTGTCCACGGGCCGATGGTCTCCAGGGTGAAGGTGCTGGCCTCCATGAACATCGCCGAGCGCAGGCGCCCTCAGGACGGTCACTTCACTATCTCGGTAGATGGCACGGATGTGGATATCCGCGTGGCTACAGCGGACACCTCCTGGGGGGAGATGGCTGTATTGCGTGTCCTGGACAAGTCTATGTCCGTCATGGGTCTCCCAGAGCTGGGATTCCTCCCCGACTCTCTAAAGACCTATCAGAGACTCATTCAATCCCCCTTTGGCATGCTCCTGGCCAGCGGGCCGACAGGCTCAGGGAAGACGACGACTCTCTATGCCTCTATCAACCAACTGGATTCCAAAGAGCGCAATATCATCACCATTGAGGACCCTGTCGAGTACCGCTTCGCCAACATCAACCAGATGCAGGTCAACCCTCAGGCGAACATCACCTTCGCCCGCGGCCTGCGAGCCACCATGCGCCTGGACCCGGACGTCATCCTGGTGGGTGAGATCCGCGATAAAGAGACGGCCAGCATAGCCATCCAGGCGGCCTTGACAGGGCACCTGGTTTTATCCACCGTGCACGCCAACGACGCCGTGGGAGCTCTCTTCAGGCTGATGGACCTGGGGATCGAGCCCTTCCTCATCACCTCGGCCATGGTGGGCATCATCGCCCAGCGCCTGGTGCGCCGCGTCTGCCCGCATTGCCGCGCCCTCCGCGAGGTGCCGGAAGAAGAATGCATGGCCTACGAGAGAGAGACGGGGGAGAAGCGGACCAGGTTCTATCATGGTACCGGCTGCAACTATTGCGCCCTTACCGGGTACCATGGCCGGATGGGCGTTTACGAGATTATGGTGATTAGCGAGGAGATCAGACGCCTCGTGCTCAAGGGCGCCAGCGCCGATGCGATCAAGGCTCAGGCCATTAAAGAGGGTATGATGACCATGTGGCACGATGGGATGTTGAAGGTGCAAGCTGGCCACACCAC
>CAYNWI010000035.1:1974-3790 GCA_964400825.1 uncultured Anaerolineae bacterium
ATGCCTTACAAGTATGTCGCTTACACTAGAGCCGGAGAGCGGTTACAGGGTGTGCTCAACGTCCCCTCGGAGGCGGCGGCGGAGGAGGCTCTCTGGAGATCAGACTACGTCATTGTCAGCCTCAGGCAGGCGCGGCCTGGGGCCGATTTGGCAGTGCTGCTGCCCAGCTTCTTTGGGGTCAAAAGCCGGGACCTGATCGTCTTCAGTCGCCAGTTAGCGACCTTGATCGAGTCGGGTATCACCATCCTGGCCGGCCTCCAGATGCTATCAGAGGAGGCCAGCAGTAAGCCTCTTAAGAAAGCTCTGCAAGAGGTCAGCGAAGACGTGCAAGAGGGCGATACTCTCTCCGAGGCGCTGAGGAAACGTGCTCAGATCTTTCCCGCCATCTACAGCCGGATGATCGAGATAGGGGAACGGATGGGGAACATGGAATCGGTGCTGAGGCAAGTGGCGACTTACATGGAGAAACGGGAGTCCCTGACCCGCAAGCTGCGCGGGGCTATGGCTTACCCGTCGTTTATCATAGTCCTGGCCCTCGGTGTGGCGTTCCTGATGATCACCGTCACTCTGCCTGGCATAATGGGGCTCTTCAGCGAGTTCGATGTAGAGTTGCCTACGCCTACCAAGGTACTTATGGCTATCACTGACTTCAGCTCGATCCATCGCACCCAAATGATGGCCGGTGTCGCACTGGTAGTGATCGCGCTTGCTTTGTATCTAAGGACCCCTATCGGTCAGCGGCAGCGCGATATATTGCTCCTGAAGATCCCGGTCATAGGGGCCATCAATATTCAGAGCAACGTGTCCCAACTCTGCCATACCATGTCCATCCTCTTGAAGGCGGGGCTGCCTATGTCCGAGATCATGAACCTGATCGTGGAGACGATGGGGAACATCGTCATAAAAGAGTCTTTTGACAGGGTGCGCACGGAGATGCTGCAGGGGCATGGCCTCTCCCAGCCCATACGCCAGGAGAAGGTTTTCCCCAGCCTGCTGGCTCAGATGGTCAGGGTCGGTGAGGAGACAGGCACCCTGGATACGAACCTGGAGACATTGGCTATTTTTTACGAGGAGGAAGCGGATCGCAAGATCAATACTCTCACTTCGATGGTAGAGCCGGCCTTGATGCTCTTTGTGGGGGGGATGGTGGGCTTCCTCGCCGTCTCGGTGATTATGCCTATGTACACCTTGATGGGCAGTATGAAGTAGTCAAGATGAGAAAAAAGATCAGCTATGGGATACAAGCGGTCAGCGTGTTAATCGTCATCTACGTCATCGAGATGGCGGTACTGGGCTTCATCTATCGCTTCCTGTCCGAAGTGCCCTACAGCTTCGTCGCTCCGCCCATCGTCGTTGTCGTCATGCTGGTGGCCTGGGCAACGGTCTTCGTTGACATGAAAAAGAGAGGTGAGAGGTAAGGTCGGTTGCTTTCGCGGATCAGGCGGTTGCCTGTCTAGTCGAATCTGTAACCATTCACCTGCTCCCGCTGGACCCTAGTCCAGCGGTGTTCGGCGCCCGATTGCGCCCTCGGGGCAGCGGACTAGGGCCTGTCCTGAGCCTGTCGAAGGGTCCGCTGTGAGCACAAGGTGAACAGATACTCGAATCTTAACTTGACCTTAACTCGTTCCTCATTGACAAGAGCAGGGAAATCTGATATAATATGTTGTACAGAGCAAATGTTTCTTTTCAATTGCATAAGGTCCGATGAGGGCAAACCCATCGAAAGGTGGGGACGCAAAGCCACGGGTCTACGTTAGCGGATGGCAAATCGCTATCAGCTAATAGGATGGCCGGGCTGCCGAAGACAGATTTGGAG
>CAYNWI010000035.1:3890-5297 GCA_964400825.1 uncultured Anaerolineae bacterium
GAGAATCTGGCTCGGGCGCAGTTGGAGTATATCAAGAACTATACTTACACGGTTGGCGCAACTTCCTACCCAATAGTAGCGTACCCGGAGAATTACCCAATCACTCCGGAGAATTACCCAATCAGTATTGACATCTCTTACTGGTACTCACCAACAGAGTCTTTCACTACTACCTCATCTGTTGACCGTGATTGCTGTGGCATGCAGTTTATCACCGTCACCGTCTCACATAACGGTGAGCCGGTATTCAGGGCATTAGACTACAAGTTGAACCGATGAGAATGAGGGGTGAAAAAGGGATAACCTTAGTCGAGCTTTTAGTGGCCCTGGCTATCACTGTGTTGATAACTGGCGTTCTTGCCACAGCTATCTACCAAATCTTCGATGTCACCGGCTGGGGCAACAGAGAGTTAGTGGTTCAACACGACCTGCAGAACGCCGCCACCTGGCTCAACCGCGACGTGGCCAGCGCCTCCTCTGTGGAGGTCAGTGACTCTCAGATGGTCCTGACGATCCCCTGTGGCATCACTGAGACCACGGCTATCACCTATACCTATTCCGCGGTGGACGAGACCTTGACTCGCGATGCCGGCGATTCGCCGCTTATAATAGCCAGGCGCGTCACCTCCGTTACCTTCCCACTAACAGACACGACGGCCCCTAACGCCATAACGGTGACCCTTTTCTCCGGGGAGGGGGATGTAGCTGGAAGCAGCACATTGGCTCTAGCGATGCGCCCCAGTGAGGGAGATTGGGAGCTACCATCACCAGGGCCTCCTGCAACGGCAACGCCAACAGGGACAGTAACGCCTGCGGGGGCAACAACAACGCCTACGGCGACACCAACAGCGACGCCCACGGCAACGCCAACGAGTACATCAACAGCGACCCCGACGAATACAGCTACCGCAACGCCGACACCGACCATGGACTGCACAGAGGACGGCTACGAGGAGAACGATACCTGCGGCGCGGCCGCTCTAGTCACTCCAGGCACCTATCCCGATCTCCAGATCTGCTCCGCCGGCGACGACGACTGGTTTGCCGTGTATCTCGAAGCCGGCGATACCATCATCATCACCCTCAACTTCACCGATGCCTTAGGCGACATTGATATGGAATTGTATGGCGCCGCTTGCCCTTATGAGACCAGGACTGTACGCGACGAGTTCAACGCCACGTCCTACAGCAAAAACAATGGCAGCGTGAACTGGTCTGGTGATTGGCAGGAGATTGGCGACGAGGGCCAACCCAACAATGGCAGAATTCGAATCGTCAACCAGAGACTCCGCTTCCAGGAAGCTGATCATAATGATGGCATTGAACGTAGTGTTGATCTGTCGGGCGCCATAAGTGCGTATTTGAGCTTTCACTGGGACAAGGATAACTGTGAGGAGGACATCTCCG
>CAYNWI010000035.1:5397-13509 GCA_964400825.1 uncultured Anaerolineae bacterium
GTGATAACGACGTGGTCTTCTTTGACAACGTCCAAATCGAGTTCACGGTCGGCTCCGCTGAGCTGGCCTACAGTTACTCGGGCACCGACGATGAGCAGATAGGGCACACCGTTGACAGCACTGGCACCTACAACATCCGGATTTTTGGGCGGGATGGGGCTGAGAACAGCTACGACATGGTGATAGAAGTCGAGGCGGCACCGACGCCCACGGCGACACCAACCGCAACCCCAACGAATACAGCTACCGCAACGCCGACACCCTGCATAGAGGACAGCTACGAGGACAACGATACCTGCGGCACGGCCGCTCCCATCATCCCAGGCACCTATCCCGATCTCCAGATCTGCTCCGCCGGCGACGACGACTGGTACGCCGTGGATCTCCAGGCAGGCGATACCATCATCATCACCCTCAGCTTCACCCACGCCTTAGGCGACATTGATATGGAATTGTATGGCGCCGCTTGCCCCTATGACACCGAGACCGTACGCGACGAGTTCGACACCACGTCCTACAGCAACAATGATGGCACCGTGAACTGGTCTGGTGATTGGACAGACTCGGAGGACAGTGACCCATACAACGGTTTGATCCGAATCACTGGTGACCGGCTGCGCTTCCACGGAGTAAGCGGAGACGATCCCACTATCCAACGCACTGTCGATTTATCAGGTGAGACCTCAGCCACCTTGAGTTTCGATATCGACACGTCCGGCAATTTGGAATCTGAGGATCGCCTCGAGGTGTTCATAAGCAGTAGCAGCACGGGTCCCTTTACATCTTTGGATGTGTTTGAGAACGATATTGCCGCACCACGTAGTTACAATATCTCAAGCTATATCTCCGCAAACACTACTGTTCGCTTCCAAGTTCAACGGTCCGCCTATGACTCAGGTGAATACTTTTTCATCGACGACGTCCAAATCGAGTTCACGGTCGGCTCTGGTGAGCTAGACCACGGTTGGTCGGGCACCGACGATGAGCAGATAGAGTACACCGTTGACAGCACTGGCACCTACAACATCTGGATTTTTGGGCGGGATGGGGCTGTGAACAGCTACGACATGGTGATAGAAGTCGAGGCGGCGCCGACGCCGACGCCCACGGCAACGCCCACGACGACGGAGACGCCGACAGCGACGGCAACGGCAACGCCTACGGCGACACCAACAGCAACGCCCACGCCAACAGCAACGCCCACACCCACCAGAACCTCGACGCCCACACCCACCAGAACCTCGACGCCCACACCCACCAGAACCTCGACACCCACACCCACCAGAACCTCGACACCCACACCCACCAGAACCTCGACACCAACGGCAACGCCTACGGAGACACCAACGGCAACGCCTACGGCAACGGCGACGCCTACTGTGACACCCACACCAACGGCGACGCCAGAGCTGCTGTGGATGTACGTAAGCAGCTTGGAGGGGACTGGCTATTCCGGTTGGCCCTTGTGGCAGGCCGAGGTCACTATCACGGTGCTCGACGAGTACGACAGCCCGGTTGCCGGTGCCACGGTTAGTGGTTCCTGGATAAAGTTCTGGTCTGTTGACGATGGCTGCACTACTAATGGCAATGGTCAGTGCACGGTGGATACGCAGGATTGGTGGTGGGTAGACAGTGTGGTCTTTATCGTGAGCGATGTGACGCATGCGACGTTCATATGTAACGCAGATATCAGCGAGACCAGCATCGTGATCCAGCAGCCGTAGTGTCAGAGGAGTAGGACATTGCGGTCGGGGTGATACTGCCCGTCAAGGACCCAAGCCGGTACTCGATTACTGTCACCTTCAATAATGGATGTACAGTTTCATTCAGCCCCTGATCGAAAGGAGCGCTCCATGCTGAGGAAAGTTATCTTAGACGAAAGAGGACGGGCTTTGGTCTTGGCCCTCGTTGCCCTGGGCGTTGGCATGTTGCTCCTCCCTACCTTCTTAGCCCACATCAGCACCAATCTCTTTGCCGCTCAAGCCACTGAGGTGGGGATCATTGAATACTATGGCGCGGACGCCGCGATAGAGCACACGCTTTGGCGAATCAAGTGTGAGCCTGGCTTTGCAGAAAGCTTACCCGTTGGTACCTCCTCCCCCTACTCTGTTACCATCGGCGGTAAGACGGTCTCTGTCTCCCTCAAGAAGCTCTCTACAGGGGAAGGGCGCAGGCTTCTAGACGTGGTGCTGGTCATGGACTGCTCTCTGTCAATGCATGACGCTGACGGCGATCAGAATTATGGTGAAGCCGCTTGTATGGAGAATGGCGGAGATCGTGATTGTTCGCTTCCGGGCAATCCTTTTCAACCGATGGCGGATGCCAAGATCGCCGCTAACGCTTTCATTGATATGATAGATTCAACCTATGACCAGGTCGGTTTGGTCTCTTATTCTACTGACGTTACCCTTGCTCACCAACTGACTGACAGTTTCGGACCAGTGAAGACTGCGGTAGATGGCATGTCGGCCAGTGGCTACACCAATATCGGCGGCGCCATTGAGAAGGCCACGGCGGAGCTTGCCTCCGCGCGTGCCCGGCCAGGTGCAACCAAGGTGATGCTCTTCCTGTCCGACGGCATTGCTAACGTCAAGGAGGATGGCGTCTTCTGTGGGGCGTCGGGTTGCTCGGAAGCCGATGCATACGCTTTAGCTGCTGCAGGAGCAGCAGCCGACGAGGATATTACCATCTTCAGCATCAGTCTGGGTGAGGGTGCTGACCAGACTCTGATGGAGAACATCGCTAGCGAAGGATACCACGCCCACGCCCCTTCTTCCGCTGAGTTGCAGTATCTCTTTGAGTCCATTGCTAACTATCTTACTGCAACTCAGTATGATATAGAAGCTACTGCTGGCGGAACTACAATTGAAAGCAGGGCTCAAGCTAGCAAGGATCTTGACATGGTTGGCATTATCACCTGGCTTATGAAGTGATCCGCTCCTGGATAGATCGGGTATGAGCCTGGCGAAGGTTTGTCCCGGCAGTCCTTTGACCATAACAGTGCATCGTGCAGCAGCGGGGAGCGCTCTAAAGCGATGCTGTGAACCTTCGAAAGGCTGGCGACTTCGAGAAGTGTCTTTTCAATTGCATAAGGTCCGATAAAGGCAAACCCATCGAAGGGTGGGGACGCAAAGCTACGGGTCTGCGTTAGCAGATGGCCGGGCTGCCGAAGACAGATTTCAAGAAGCGTGCTGTTCGGAAGCAGGTCGGCCGACAGCACGCTTTTTTGTGGGCGTGGCTAAACAACAGAAGGTGTGTATGAGATGGATAAGAGAAGCAAGTTTATTGCCCATCGTTTTCAATTTTCAGCATCTTCCAGGAGGGAGAAGACCACGAACAAGCAGCAAGCCCGCCCAATCATCAAAGCCTTTCGCCGCCTTTTTTTGACCGCCGCCCTGCTGGCCGGGCTGGCGCTGAGCGTCCTGCCGGTGTCCCGCGCGGCCGACATTACTGTTACCACCTTGGACGACGAAAATGGCACTTGCGAGACAGGCAGCGGCTGCTCACTGCGGGAGGCCATCGCAGCGGCCAACCCCGGTGAGAAAATTGGCTTCAGTGTCACGGGCACCATTATCCTGACCAACGGCGAACTCGCCATCAACAAGAACTTGACCATCGCCGGCCCCGGTGCGGACAGCCTGACCATCAGCGGCAATGATTCATATCGTGTCTTCAACATCGCCAGCAGCAAGGCCGTCACCATCACCGGCATAACGATCCGGGATGGCAACGTCTCCGATGATACCGGCGGCGGCGTCTTGAACGCCGGCACGTTGACGCTGGACAACTGTACCGTCAGCGGTAATACTGCTGGTGGCGGCGTAGGCCAGGGCGGCGGCATCTATAGCCAAGACACCCTGACGCTCAACAACAGCACCGTCAGCGGCAATGCCGCCAGCATCGGCGGCGGCATCGGCATTTATTACGAAGCCAGCGCGACAACGATAAACAACAGTACAGTCAACGGAAACACCGCTGGTGGCGGCGGCGCCGGCATTGTCATTGAAGAGGGAGCCGGCTCCGTGACGATCAACAACAGCACCATCAGTGGAAACAACGCAGGTGACGGCGACGGCGGCGGCATCATCACCGGTGCTGAACTGATGCTCAACAACTGCACTATCTACAACAACGCTGCTGCCCAAATCGGCGGGGTTTGGGTTTACAGGGTTAACGCGACCGTCAAAAACACTATCATCGCTGGGAACACCAGTGGGAACTGCCATACCGAGGGAGAGGGAAGTGCGATGACCTCTCAGGGCTACAACCTGGAGAGTGGTACAGACTGCGGCTTCAATACACAGGGTCAGGATGGTGACCTGTGGGACACTGACCCCAGACTAGTCCCCCTGGCCGACAACGGCGGCGACACCCAAACCCACGCCCTGCTGTCCGACAGCCCGGCCATTGACCAAATCGCCAACGGTACTAATGGCTGCGGCACCACCTACACCACCGACCAGCGCGGTTACAATCGGCCACACCCCGTGGGGGGAAGTTGCGACATCGGCGCGTATGAATACGAAGCTATGCCGCCAACGCCGACGCCCACACCAACCGACACGCCGACACCTACCAACACACTGACACCCACACCAACCGACACGCCGACCATCACGCCCACACCCACCGACACGCCGACTGACACCCAAACGCCCACCATCACCCCAACGCCGACCGACACGCCCACCCCGACGCCCACCAACTCGCCCATCGTCGTCGCCTGCGATGTCAACGACCTGATCAATGCTATCCACACTGCCAATGGCAGCGCGGGGGCCGATACCCTCAACCTAGCGACCGGCTGCACTTACACGCTCGACACCGTGAACAACCCCACCGACGGCCCCAACGGCCTGCCCTCCATCGCCAGCCAGATCAACATCAATGGCAACGGCGCCACCATCGAGCGCAGTGGCGAAGGCGGCACCCCTGAGTTCCGTATCTTCCACGTAGCCAGCGACGGCAACCTGACGCTGACTGACATCACCATCGCTAATGGTGACGCCGACGGCTACCATGGCGGCGGCATCTACAGCGAAGGCGTACTGAACATCAGCCACAGCACCCTTTCCGGCAACACAGCTTTCTACGGCGGCGGCATCATGAACAGCGGCGGCACGGTGGACATCAGCAACAGCACCCTTTCTGGTAACGGTAATACAGACAGTTACGGCGGTGGCGTCTGCAACGGCGGCACGCTGAATGTCAACAATAGCACCTTCTCTGGTAACACTGCCAGCAGCGGCGGCGGCATTTACGGCGGCACGGTCTACGTCAAAAACAGCATCCTGGCCGGCAACAGCCCCAACAATTGCGATAGTGCGAAGACCTCCCAGGGCTACAACCTGGAGAGCGGTACGGACTGCGGCTTCACCCAACCCGGTGACCTGCAAGGCGCTACCGCCAACCTCGGCCCCCTGGCCGACAACGGCGGCCCGACCTGGACCCACGCCCTGCTGTCCGGTAGCCCGGCCATTAATGCCGGAAGCTGCACGGACATCGCTGGCAACCCAGTCACCACCGACCAGCGCGGCTACAGTCGGCCATGCCCCGCCGAAGGAAGTTGTGACATCGGCGCGTATGAAGGATCCGCCCTCTTTGGCGACGTGGACTGCGACTGCGACGTGGATGTGCAGGACATCATGCTCGTTGCTGGCTCCTGGCGTTGCCAGAGCGGGGACGATTGCTACGATGGGCGCTACGACCTCGACCCGGACGGCGACATTGACGTCGTGGACATCATGCTGGTGGCGGCGCATTGGGGGGATGCCTGTTAGCGAGGAGACAGTTTGAACCGTGGGAGGCGCGGAAGCGTGAGTTGAAGGTAAAAGAATAACAGGTCGCCTGGATCAACAGGGGTCTGAAAGGACAGCATGAGCCTTTCAGACCCCTGTTTTTGTTACCTTCACGTTTGTAACCAGATGTTAACTTGCTTGTTACCTGGTATTAACCTTAGTGTGGTATAGTATTATTAGCAAACCAAGATCAGATCGAGGGTAGGCAAATGGCAGCAGATAGGGTCATGGTAGTAGACGACGATGTGAACATCCGATTGGTGCTCAAGTACCGCTTGGAGAAAGAGGGCTATCATGTGCTGCTGGCCGGGGACGGGATGGATGCCCTGGAGAAAGTCAGGGCCGAGAAGCCCGATTTGATCATTTTGGACTTGACCATGCCCAGGATGGACGGGTTCGGGTTTCTGGAGGGGATAAGGGGCAACGGTAGCGGGACCAGCACTATCCCCGTCATCGTCCTGACGGCCTACGGGTACGAGACGAATCGCGCCCGGAGCCTGGAGCTGGACGCGGCGGAGTTCATGACCAAGCCCTTCAGCCCCCGCCAGTTAGTGTCTGAGGTTTGGAAGATCCTGGGGGCCAAGAAAAAGAAAGTCCTGGTCATAGATGACGAGGCTTCTACCAGAGACCTGCTGGCCGGGTTGTTGGAGGCCGAGGGTTGCGTGGTTGACACGGCCGAGGACGGGTCAGGCGGAGTCGAAAAGGCGTTAACTGGTGATTACGACCTGATCTTCATGGACAGCGGGATTCCGGGCTGTGGGGCCGATGAGGCCACCGAGCGAATCATCGCCGAGAAGCTGAGGCAGAGGATAGTCATCACCTGCGCCAGCCCAGGCGACGAGAGCGTTCATCGGGCTCTGGAGTGCGGGGCTCTGGCCTGGGTATCCAAACCCTTTAGAATAGAAGATGTGAGGAGAATCAAGCGGGAGTGGCTGGAGTAAAGCAGTTAAGGCCGTTCACAAAACGGCATACTTTTCACAGGAGGGAAAGAAGATGTGAATGCACACAAAGATCACTCACTACAGGATTGTCAACACCAGTACTTATAACAAGTAAGAACACAAAGGAGGAGATAGAATGTTTAAGAGAAGAATTCAAACGAGGGCCAGGCTAGTGCACATATTCCTGGTGGTCAGCTTGCTCACGACGGGATTGCTGTTAGCGACCCCAACGCCGAGCTTTGCCTGTGGCGGCGAAATTGACGACTCCGGGGCCAGTGCAGATTGCCAGAGTTTCAGCGGTTGGGCCGACGTTGATGCTGGCTGCTATGGCTACTCCCGTGGGGTGTATATCAAATGGTGGGTGAAGCTCTACCCAGCCGGGTCTGGGAGCCCTGTTCAGCAGCACTCTGGCCAAACGGAAACCAAGTATGACGACGATCCTTACTTCGAGTTCTCAGGTACATGGGATAACCCCCCTCCCTGCGGTGGAGATTACCGGGTGGAGATTCGGTTTGAAGCTTATTGGGCCAATACTGGCTCCAAATTCGATACCGAAACCAAGTGGCAGAGTATCCACTGTGATTGTGATAACGGCTCCATCACCATCGTCAAGGAGACCAACCCCGATGGCGGCAGTGGCTTCAACTTCTCCGGCGATCTGGGACCCTTCACCCTCAGCGACAATGGGAGCAGATCGTTCGATAAGGCGGCCGGTGACTACGACGTGACTGAGAGCCTGCCCACCGATTGGGAGCTGGACAGCGTCGAGTGCGACGACGGCGATAGCACTGACATCACCAATGGTGTCACCATCCACCTCGACGCCGGTGAGCACGTCACCTGCACTTTCACCAACATAAAGCAGGATGGAGCCAAGCGCCGCATCAAGGCCCGCAAGTTCAACGACGAAAATGGAAACGGCGATAAGGGCTATGGTGAAGACTGGCTCAACGGCTGGGACTTCACGCTCTCCCGCAAGGTCAGTGGCGCCTGGGTGGAGATAGCCACGGTAACAACCACTGGGAGCTACTCGTCCAAGGGAACTGCGGACTTTGGGGAGCAGCCCATCGGTTACGAGTACATGATCGAGGAAACGCCGCAGGATGGGTGGACCTGTACCAACTGCGATACCGCCGAGCAGCCGTTCACCTTGAGTGAGTGCGGATGCGGCGGCTGCTGCGGCTGCAAGGAAGTGGAGTTCGGCAACCGGCAGCCGCCCCAGCGCGGCATCAAGGCCTGCAAGTTCAACGACGAAGATGGAAGTGGCTACAAGGACTGGGATGAAGACTGGCTTAGCGGCTGGGAGTTCACGCTGAAGGACAGCGAGGGTAACGTGCTAGCCACGGCAACAACCACTGAGAGCGGCCAGTGGT